>JBIKHW010000348.1:0-3649 GCA_044361935.1 Limnohabitans sp.
CCCCTGCTGGCTGTAGCTCCACTGGTCATGCGCCAGCTTGACCTGCTCCCACTTGATGTTGGGGTTGCTCGCCAAGTCTTTGAGGTAACCCAGCCCAGGCTGCTGGCTCAGCGCTGCAATCTGGTCTTTGAGGTTGCCCTCGGGTATCTGCACCGTCGTGTTGATCCCCTCACCAATGCTCAGCTGGCCGTTGATCACGCTCTGGTTGGCCGTCTGCGTCGTACTGCCGTGCCCCGACTGCGCCTGCCACACCCCAGCCGTGGTGGTCGTCTCGGTGTGGCTGGTCTCTGTCGTGTTGGTGCTGGTGCCCAGAATCAGCTCGCCGTCTTTGCTGGTGTCTGCACCTTCGCTGCGCACGATGTCAATCTTGGGCGCGGTCATGATGACCCCTCGCACGTCGGTCACCGTGCCCACGCCCAGCTTTATCGCCTCCTCCGAGGTCAGCGTCGTGCCCAGCGCTGTGGTGTTGAGCTCGCTGTCGCTGGTTGTTGTGCTGCGGTACTTCATGCCCAGCCAACTGGAGGTGCGTTGGCTGTCGGCTTTGCTCAGGTGCTCTTCATTGACCGCGTACAGCTCGGTTCTGTCTGCACCCTCGACTTGCACCAGGCTTTGACCATTGAGGTCTGCCCCAAAGCTGGTCACGTTGTTGCCCAGCACTTGGACTTGATCTGCGTCGATCTTGGTCACTTCGGCGGTTTTGTCTGCCGTCTCGTGCTGCGTGGTGGTGGTGGTTTTCTTGCCCAAACGGCTGCGTTTGGTGTTGCTGGTCGTCCAGTTGTGCTGCTCTGTGTCAGTGTTGTAGCCCAGCTCCACGTCCCCTTGCGACTGCACCAGGGCTTTGCCGCCTGCGTCCACGTCGCTCGCGCTGAGCGTGACCGATTGCGCGCCGTAAATGGTGACGTTGCCACCGGCTTCGATCTGGCTGCGCTCGGTTTGCAGGCTTTGTTTTTTGTCGCTGCTGACAATCACCCCACACCATGCCGTCACCGGCGTGGCGCAGTAGCTGGACAAGAGCCATCCAGCGAATACACGCTGATACTTAGACATACCCTCGCGATTTATTCAGCCAGGCTTTTTGTCCTGTCCGGTCAGCTGGCCCAGCGATGCATTGATCTCATCGCCCGTAATGACTTCATCCGTTTCTTCATACCCCTCTGGCATGTTGTAGTCGTATTCAATGTTGAACTTGCCTGTGGGGTACAGCGTAAATGTCAGGCCCCAGATGCGTTGGCCTGTTGTACGGAGGAGGTCATCGCGGAGGAAAAGGGCTGCACCACCTGTATCAATCGAGCTATCCGGCCACCCCAAAGCTTTGGTAATTTTCAGGTTATTGACGATGAAATATTTGGAGCTACTAGCCATTCTGGAATAGATCGTTGAGGTGCAAACGCCAAGATCCCATTCACGCTCACCAATAAAATCAACTACCGATTTAGCAAGCTCTTGATAGGCTTGTTCAACTGTATTCATGTGGACCAACCTCATTGTTTAAATTTGAAATCTTTAAGGTCACCATCGATTAGGGCTGTTACCGTGAACTCACTCGGCCTCACCCCACCCGAAGCCGGATACCCCACATCAATCTTTACACTCACAGTTTTACCTTCCTTCAAGTAACCCGCCAGTTCACGCTCCATAGCCTTCCAGTCACCACGGTTCAACGTCGAAGCCTGCGGCACCATGTTGACACGATCACCCGCACCACCCAAGCTCGATGCAATCAGGTGCCCGCCATCGTCACCCACACAGCCACTTTGCCCCGCACAAACCTGTTAGTAACCATTGCGGTCCATCTTGTCCAGGCTCAAGGTGCCTTCCACCGCTTTGACGCGCCCAGCATCGTCGGTGATGTAGATGTACTGCGATCACCCTGTTTTCTTATCCTGTCCAGTCAACTTACCCAGCGATGCATTGATCTCATTGCCCGTAATGACCTCATCCGTTTCTTCATACCCCTCAGGCTTGTTGTAGTCGTATTCAATGTTGAACTTGCCTGTGGGGTACAGCGTAAACGTCAAGCCCCAGATGCGTTGGCCTGCGGTGCGCAAGAGGTCATCGCGGAGGAAAAGGGCAGCATCTAAACCATCCCATACCGCATCAGGCTTGCTTACAAAATCACCCTCCCTCTCTTCAACACCATTGTGTACTAGCCATTGATTACCTCTAGCCATTTTTCCAAGTATTCGAAAATGACAAGTTGCTGAATCCCAATCTCTATAACCAATGAATGCCGTCAAGTAGTGGGCAATTTTTTCATATGCCAGTTCAACGTTATTAATACTCATGCCAATCTCACTGCGTGAAGCGGAACGGAACTGTTTCACCGTTGATAGTTGCCAATACGCGGAACTCACTCGGCCTAGCCCCACCCGAAGCCGGATACTCTACGTCAATTTTCACATCGACGGTCTTACCCGCTTGTAATTGGCTTCGGAAAAAGTTTTCCATATCTTTCCAGTCTTGTCTGTTGAGTGTCGCCGCCTGCGGCACGATGTTGATGCGGTCACCCGCACCGCCCAAGCTCGATGCAATCAGGTGCCCGCCATCGTCACCCACACAGCCACTTTGCCCCGCACAAACCTGTTGGTAACCATTGCGGTCCATCTTGTCCAGGCTCAAGGTGCCTTCCACCGCTTTGACGCGTCCAGCATCGTCGGTGATGTAGGTGTGTCCATTGTCCAGCATGTAGGCCGTCTTGGGTGCCAAGTTGCCGGTGGTGCCGGTGTTGATGGTCGGGTCCCAATTGCCTTTGCTGCCTGCGGGCACTTCGACCACTTTCTCGACATCTGCTCGCTTGAGCAGTACTGCCGCTTCATCCAGCTTACTGGCGACACCGGTTACTTTCTTGATGGTGCCCATGCCACCGCCACTGGGCAGGTTGGCAAACTGTTCGCCCATGATGGTGGCAACCGTTTTGCCGTCCCCCTTTGCATAGGCTTGCGCCAGGTGCTCGCGCTGTGCAGGGGACAAGGCACCCATCAGCTCAGGCCAATTCCCTGGGTCTTTGACAAAGTCCCAGGCAGCACCCAGCATTTGCTTGCCTTGTGCTTGCGCTTGCTCGTCACCAAATAGCGCTTTGAAGCCGGTGTAGCCTGCCGTGGCCATGGCCGAGATGCCATCAGCCACACCACCAGCCGCACCTTTCACCACATTCCAAACGGTGTAGCCGTTCAAGGTCTGCTGGGCCAGCGTCAGTGTTTCTTGTTTTTCGTTGGCATAAGTGAAGGTCATGCCTTTGTCGAAGGCGTTCACTCGGATGTACTCCGCCGCTGCGCTACGCACTTCTTGGGTAGCACTTTGACATGCTGGCGTTGTTACGCCCTGACACGCAGCCAACTGTCGATTTCGGCTTTCGTCCAGCGCTTGCAATTGTTTCATTTCAGTGGCACAGGCGCTGTCACATTTACCTTGGAACGCCAGATCCCTGAGTTCACTCATGCGTTTTGCTTGCGCGTGTGAGAGCCAGTTGTTCTGCGCCGCATTCACCCCCATCATCACCGCCGTGCTCACACTCGCTGCGCTGCCGTCGCCTGTGATGGCCCCGGCTGCTGCACTGATCACCTTCACAAAGTCCAGCGTGTCTTTGGGTGGTTTGGTGCCATTGGGGTCATACCACTGCGCCGCCAACTCGCCCACCACTGCGCCAATG
>JBIKHW010000062.1:0-11972 GCA_044361935.1 Limnohabitans sp.
TCTTCTTGCTATCCGGGAGGCATCCATATAAGGCCGGGATGACAAGGTAAAAACACGAAACCGAAACTTGTGGGGTCTGCAAAGTCAGGTTGACTTCCAAGCCTCAGTCTTCTTTAAGGTCCACAGGCGCCTGGCGCAAGGCTTTGCGGCGCTGCGCATAGTCGGGCATGACCTCGCCCACGGTTTCCCAAAAGCGCGGGCTGTGGTTCATCTCGCGCAGGTGGGCCAGCTCGTGCACCACCACGTAATCGATCTGGCTGATGGGCAGGTGAATCAATCGCCAGTTCAGGCGGATGTGCCCATCGGTGCGTGCACTGCCCCAGCGCGTGCTGGCGCTCGAGAGGCTGAGCTTTTGCCAGCGCACCCCCAACAGAGGCGCAAAGTGGTGCAGTCGCGCTTCAAACAAGGCCTTGGCCTGTTTTTTGAGCCACACCTGGGCCGCGTCGCGGACCTGGGTCACCGAGGCACCGGGCGGTACCGTCACTGGCAGCACCTGCTCGGGTAACAGGTCTTGCCCATGCACACGCCCCACACCGCGCTCGAGCACACACAGCTGCACCGTGCGCCCCAAAAATGGCACCTCGGCCCCGTGCCGCCACTCGATGGCTTTTTGAAACTGTTCGGTCTGCCGCTCTTTGAACTGCTGCAGCTTGGCCACAATCCACGTGCCTTTTTCCTGCACAGCGGCGTCCACCTCGCGCAGCGGCACCCAATTGGGCGCGCGCACCACCAGACCATCGGCCCCCACCAAAAAACCGATGCTCTTGCGCCGCGAACGTTCAAAACGGAAAGACACCGTGACGCCTTGCAACTGGGCATGGCGGTTGGCAGCGGGGTGGGTGAAGCCCCAAGGACTGGCGTCTGGATGGGGCAAGGCCCCTTCTGCATCACCAGAGCTCGGGGGTGACGCGAGAGACTGGGCGTCCGTCGAGAGAGGCACCAAGACTTTGGGTAGCGATGAAGGAAGGGTTGTGGGCTGCACCGGGTCACCCCCGGTGAAAAAGTCCAGCACAAATTGCAAAGGCGCGCGCATGCTGGCCCCCAATTGTCTCAATGCCCAGAGGCAGCGGGGGTGGCCTGGGGCAGCACCTCAGGGTAAGCCTCGGGGTCGAGGCGATGCATTTCGGACTCGATCCAGGTCTCGACTTCCAGCATCAACTCTTCGGCGCTGCGGCCTTCACTCGCAATTGCGCGGCCAATCGAGATGTCCACCACGCCCGGCGTTTTGACAAAAGCCCGTGTGGGCCAACAACGTGCCGAGGTCACGGCAATCGGGATGACGGGCACACCTGCCGCAATCGCCAAACGCGCACCGCCGCTTTTGTACTCGCCCTTTTGGCCACGCGGGATGCGCGTGCCTTCGGGGAACATGATGACCCAGACGCCCTCATCCATCAGACGACGGCCTTGCTGCACCACCTTGGCAAAGGCGCGTGAGCGCTGCTTGCGGTCGATGTGGATCATGTCCAGACGCCCCATGGCCCAGCCAAAAAAGGGCACGCTCAGCAGCTCTTTCTTGAAAACGTAGGCCAGCGGGTGCGGCATGATCGCGGGCATCACAAAGGTCTCCCAGGTCGACTGGTGTTTGACCAGCAAGACGGCCGGGTCCTTGGTGCCCAGGGGCAGGTTCTCCATGCCCTGGATGCGGTTTTGGATGCCCAAAATCCAGGTGCCGCTGTTCACGGCCAGACGCAACCAGCCCACACAAACCCAATACAGCCGGGTGCTGCTGACGAAGTAAGAAATCAGCACCACAAACAGGGCCCAAGGGATAACGGTGATGGCCATCCACAACACATGGGCCAGAGAGCGGATGAAGTTCATACGGCGCTGAAACTCGGTAAAGGCAAATCAGGAAAGGGCTCTGACCGCAGCAGACTCACCCAGCAGGTGATCCACAAAAGCAGCCAAGTCGGCGTGCACTTGCGTGCCCACAGGAAATGCGGCGGGCAAAGCCAACGCCGTCGCATCGGGGTGCCGCCCCGTTCGCACCAGGTGCGGCACACAACCCACAGACTCGGCTGCTTGCATGTCGCGCAGGCTGTCGCCCACATACGGCACGCCGGTCAAGGTCACGCCGTAGCGCTCCTGAATTTGAAACAGCAAGCCGGGCTCGGGCTTGCGGCAAGCGCAGCCTTCGTCCGGCGCATGCGGGCAGTAAAAAATCGCATCGATTCGCCCCCCCACTGCCGCCAATGACTTGAGCATGCGGGCATGCACCGCATTGAGGGCCGCCATGTCGAACAAGCCCCGCCCGATACCCGATTGGTTGGTGGCCAGCACCACATGAAAACCTGCGTGACTCAGGCGGCTGATCGCCTCCAGCGAGCCCGGCAAAGGGTGCCACTCTTCAGGCGATTTGACAAACTCGTCACTGGCCCGGTTGATGGTGCCGTCGCGGTCCAGGATGACCAGTTTCAGGTGGGTGTTCATGGGCTGGCGGGCTCAGGCGATCAAGCCGCCAAGCGCGACAAATCGGCCACGCGGTTCATGGCCACATGCAGAGACTTGAGCAGGCCTTGACGGTTCAGGCGCAGGTCCATTTCTTCGGCATTGACCATCACGTCGTCAAAGAAGGCATCCACCGGGGCGCGCAGCGCGGCCAGCGTCTGCAGGCTGGCGGTGTAGTCGCCCGCCTTGAACTGCGCTTCGGATTCGGGCAGCAGCTTTTGCATCGCGGCGTACAGGCCTTTTTCGGCATCTTCTTGCAGCAGTGCGGGGTTGACGTGGGCATCGACCTCACCGGCTTTTTTCAGGATGTTGCCGATGCGCTTGTTGGCCGCGGCCAAAGCCGGGCTTTCGGGCAGCGCAGCAAAGGCGCGCACGGCCGACAGGAACTGGTTGACCTGACCCAAACGGGCGGGGCGCAAGGCCATGACGGCATCGACCTCTTGGGCGCTGAAGCCTTGCTCTCGCAGGCTGCCCGACAGACGGTCGTAGATGAAGTCGATCAACGCATCCGCGCCGCCAGAAATCTTGTCGCCAAACACGGGCGTCGACAGGGCAAGCAGTTCGGGCAAGCCCAGCGCCACGTCTTTTTCAACCAGCATGCGGACCACACCCAAAGCGTGGCGGCGCAGTGCAAACGGGTCTTTGTCGCCCGTGGGCACATTGCCGATGCCGAACATGCCGACCAGGGTTTCCAATTTGTCGGCCAGTGCCACCACCAAGCCGACGTTGTTGCGCGGCAGGTCGTCACCCGCAAAGCGGGGTTTGTAATGGTCTTCAATGGCCTCGGCCACATCGCTGCTCAAACCGTCGTGGCGGGCGTAATAGCCGCCCATGATGCCTTGCAGTTCGGGGAACTCGCCGACCATGTCGGTCAGCAAATCTGTCTTGGCCAGGCGTGCGGCCTGTTCGGCTTGCGCGGCCAGGGTGTCACCACCGACTTGTTGGCCAATGGCACGGGCGATGGCGCAGACACGCGCCATGCGCTCGCCTTGTGTGCCCAGCTTGTTGTGGTACACCACTTTGGACAGGCCTTCGACGCGCGATTCGAGCGTCTTTTTGCGGTCTTGGTCAAAGAAGAATTTGGCATCGGCCAGGCGCGGGCGCACCACGCGCTCGTTGCCACCGATCACCAACGAAGCGTCGTCGGGGTTGATGTTGCTCACCACCAAGAAACGGTTCGTCAACTTGCCCGATGCATCGACCAGGGGAAAGTACTTTTGGTTGGCCTTCATCGTGAGAATCAAGCACTCTTGCGGCACATCCAAGAACTCGGTCTCGAACTGGCAGGTCAGCACGTTGGGGCGCTCAACCAGCGCGGTCACTTCGTCCAGCAAGGCTTCGTCTTCGATGGGCTTGGCACCACCGCCCACCTTGGCGGCCGCTGCGTTCAGTTGGCGCACGATCTCGGCGCGGCGCTCGGCAAAGCTGGCAATGACCGAGCCATCGCGCTTGAGGACTTCGTCGTACTGATCGGCGTGCGACAGCACCACGGGCGAAACTTTGGCTTCAAAGCGGTGGCCTTGGGTGCTTTGACCAGCGGTCAGGCCCAGCGCCTTGACCGGCACCACGGCGTTGCCGTGCAGCGCGATCAGGCTGTGTGCGGGGCGCACAAAATTCACACTGCTCCAGCCTGGCAGCTCGCAGTCGGTTTCCAGCTGGTACTGCATCACTTTGGGAATCGGCAGTTTGGCCAAGGCTTCATCGAGCGCCTTTTGCAGGCCAGCAGCCAAGGTCGCGCCCTTGACCACGCTGTCGTAAAACAAGGCCTCGGCCTTGCCGTCGGGTGCGCGCTTCAAAGCGGCCACGGCGGCAGCCGGATCGCTCACGTCGGCGCCCAGGACTTGCAGTTTTTTTAGCAAGGCGGGGGTCGCGTTGCCCGCCGCGTCCAGGCCCACGGCCACGGGCATCAGCTTTTGCTGCACGGCCTTGTCGGCGGCTTGTGCGGCCACACCGGTCACATGCGCCGCCAAGCGGCGCGGCGATGCAAAAGCGGTCACCACCGCGTCGGCAGCGGCCAGGCCCTGGGCCTTGAGTTGCTCGGCCAGCACGCCCGAGAAGGCCGCGCCCAATTTGTTGAGCGCCTTGGGGGGCAGCTCTTCCACAAACAATTCCACCAGCAAATTTTGTGTCGTCATGTCGTTCTCCCTCACGCGGCTTTCTTGGGTATTTGGGCAACCCATTCACGCGGGGCCATCGGGAAGTCCAGACGTTCGCGGCTTTCGTAATAGCTCTGGGCCACGCTGCGGGCCAGATTGCGGATGCGGCCGATGTAGGCGGCGCGCTCGGTCACGCTGATCGCGCCACGCGCGTCCAGCAAGTTGAAGGTGTGTGCGGCCTTGAGCACTTGCTCATACGCAGGCAAAGCCAGCTGTGCGCCCATGAGGTGCTGGGCTTGCTTTTCGTGTGCGCCAAAGGCGGTGAACAAGAACTCGGCATCGCTGTGCTCGAAGTTGTAAGTTGATTGCTCGACCTCGTTTTGTTTGTAAACGTCACCGTAGGTCAAGCCGTCGGTCCATTGCAGGTTGTAGACGTTGTCCACGCCCTGCAGGTACATGGCCAAGCGCTCCAGACCGTAGGTGATCTCGCCGGTGATGGGCTTGCAGTCGATGCCGCCCACTTGCTGGAAGTAGGTGAACTGCGTGACTTCCATGCCGTTGAGCCAGACTTCCCAGCCCAAGCCCCAGGCGCCGAGTGTGGGGTTCTCCCAGTCGTCTTCAACGAAACGGATGTCGTTCTTTTTCAGATCAAAACCCAGTGCCTCGAGCGAGCCCAGATACAGCTCCAGGATGTTGCTGGGCGCGGGTTTCAAGACCACTTGGTATTGGTAGTAATGCTGCAGGCGGTTGGGGTTCTCGCCGTAGCGGCCGTCCTTGGGGCGGCGGCTGGGCTGCACATAAGCAGCTTTCCACGGCTCTGGGCCGATGGCGCGCAAAAACGTGGCGGTGTGGCTAGTGCCCGCGCCCACTTCCATGTCGTAGGGCTGGAGCAGGGCGCAGCCCTGGGCGTCCCAGTATTGCTGCAGTTTGAGAATGATTTGCTGGAAGGTCAACATGGCCTGAGCAGGCCAGCAGCGAGCTGGCTGGGGTTAGGGATGGGCGCAAGCTTTGCGCGAACCCTTCATTTTACGGCCTTTGCCGCTGCCAAAATGCCCACGCCACCACCACACAGCACAGGGCCCAAAGTGGCCCCAAGCCCCAAGTTCCGGCCCAGCGGGCAAAGGGCGTGAGGCCATGGCGCCCCTCAAAAGAACCGGTCAGGCTGCCCCGGGTGAAACGGGGCAACTGGTCGGTCACGCGACCGGTGTGGTCGATGATGGCCGTGGCCCCGGTATTGGTGGCGCGCAGCATGGGGCGGCCCAGCTCGATAGCCCGCAAACGGGAAATGTTCAAGTGCTGGTCCACCGCCAGCGTGTCGCCAAACCAGGCGATATTGCTCACATTGACCAAGGCCGTGGGCGCGGTGGCCGGGTCTTTGAAACGCAGGGCCAGTTCCTCGCCAAACAGGTCTTCATAGCAAACGTTGGGGGCCAGACGCTGGCCTTGCCAGACCAGAGAAGCCTGGTCCCAGCCGCCCGATTTGAAATCGCCCAAAGGGATGTTCATCATGCGGATGAACCACGCAAAACCTGGCGGCATGAACTCGCCAAAGGGCACCAAGTGCGACTTGTCATAGCGGTAGGGCGCAGCGCCCTGCGGCCCCAGCGCCACCACCGAGTTGGTGTAGCCCTGCTCCAGACTCCCCAAAGGCACGCCCACCAAGGCCACAGGGCGGCCCGGCTGGGCAAAATGGGCCTGCAAGCCAGACCAATAGCCCTCTGGCAAATGGCGCGGCAGCAGTGGAATGGCGGTCTCAGGGGCCACCACCAGGGGCTGCTGGCTAGCCCGCAACTGCGCGTCGTACCACTGCAGGGCATCGCGCACGCCGCTGGTGACCTGGAACTTGTCGGTCTGTGAAATATTGGCCTGCAGCAACTGAACCTGCCCCAGCCCGGCGGACGTGGTGAAAACCGGCCCAAAAGCCTGCAAAGCCCAAGCGGCAAGCCCCACGCCAATGAGTGGCTTGAGCGCCCTCAAGCGCCAGCCCGCCAGCGCCAGGCGCATGGCCAGCCAGGCAGCCACAGCCCCCATGCCGTACACACCGGCCCAAGGCGCGAAGGCGACCAAGCTGCTGTCCACATGCGCATAGCCCCCAGCCCCCCAAGGAAAACCTGTTAGCCATCGCCCGCGCATGAGTTCGGCCAAAGTCCACACCGCAGCGAACAAGGCACTGGCCCAACCCGGCCGCTCGGCCACCAAGCCCCGCGCCAGACCCACCCAGACCGCCGAAGCAGCGGCGTAATACAGCGCCAGCGCCGCCGCCAGCGCCAGCACGGCCAGCACAGCCAAAGGCGCGGGCAAGCCCCCCACCTGGTGCATCGACACGTACAGCCACCAAAAACTCCCCGCCAACCAGGCCGTGGCAAACACGCCACCGAACCAGGCCGCCCGTTTGAGGGGGTGGGCCTCACGGCCCCGAGTGAAAGACGAGTGAGCAAGACGCGCCAGGCCCGCCGCCAACAGCGTCAAACTCAAAACCTGCAACCAACCCAGGGCTTGGCCATTGCCCGGCCAGGCGATGGACGCGGCCTGCGCGGCCCCTGCCATCGCGGGCCAGACCGTCTGCCAAACCAGAGCGCGTGGCAGCAAGCCGCTCATGCAGAGGACCCGGGTGCTGCCGTGTTGTCCGCGCTGCCGGGTTGGTCGGTGCCCCCAGCAGGCAAGGGCGACACCTTGAACCAGCGAACCGCCCCGGCGCGCGTGTGCAAGACCACAAAGCGCAGGCCTGCCAGCTCGAAGCTTTCGCCCCGGTGCGGGACATGGCCCATTTCGTGAGCAATCAAGCCTCCCAGGGTGTCGAAATCGTGGTCGTCCTCGGCCTGCCGCGCTTGCCTCAAATCCACACCAAAAGCTTCGTCCACCCGCTCGATGGCGGTGTCGCCACTGACCCTGAAGCTGCGGTCGGGCAAGCCAAAAATATCACCAGCGTCGTCGGCGATGTCGAACTCATCCTCGATCTCGCCCACGATTTGTTCCAGGACATCCTCGATGGTGATCAGCCCGGCCGTGCGGCCGTACTCGTCGATCACGATGGCCAGGTGGTTGCGGTTGTCGCGGAACTGCCGCAGCAAGTCGTTCAGGCCCTTGCTCTCGGGCACAAACACCGCTGGGCGGAGCAATGCGCGGATGTTCAACTCCGGCGCACGCTGCAGTTTGAGCAGGTCTTTGGCCAGCAAGATGCCGATGATGTTGTCACGTTCGCCCTCGTAGACCGGAAAGCGCGAATGCCCGGTGTCGATCACCTGGTGCAGCAACTCGTCCACGGGGTCTTCGATGTTGAGCAGGTCCATGCGCGGAGCAGCCAGCATCACATCGCTGGCGGTCATGTCGGCCATGCGGATTACGCCCTCGAGCATCAATCGGCTCTCGGTGTTGATGATCCGGTTGTCCTCGGCCTCGGCCAGCGTCTCGATCAGCTCATCGGCTGAATCGGGTCCGGGGTGGATGAACTCCGCCAGTTTTTGCAGAAAACTTCGCTTGTCTTCGCGCTCGGCGTGGCGCGCAGGATAGGGGTCAGACACGGTCTAGGCTGGCAGGACATGCTGTAGTGAATAAACTACTAGGATAGCGGATTTGGATGATAGGTCACCAACACCTGACCTGCGAACGGCCTGTGAACGGCCTGCTCCAGCACAACTTATGGTCCGCGGGAACTGTGGCGGGCATCGCGCACGCCCTGGCGGATTTCTTGCACCGTGGCCAACCACTGGCGAAACTGGTGGGCCTGAATTTTAAGCTGGTAGTCCAGCTCAGCCATTTGCTCTTGCATCAGGCCGCTGAGCTGGCTGTCCAGAGTCGCTTGCGGCAAAGACAGGTAGGCCTCGCTCTCGCTGCCATCGCGCTGCACCGCGGCACCGGCGTGGCGCGCAATCTTGAGCATGGCCACGTTTTCGCTCAGCGCGTGGATGAACAACAGGCTAACGCCTTGGTTGCGGGCGTGCATCACCGCATGGCCAAACAACTTTGCCCCCAGGCCTTTGCCGCGTTGGTGCGGTGACACCGACACACCAAACTCGGCGCATGTGGCCCATTGCGGATCGACCGAATAGGCCAGGTGCGCCATGGCCACCAGCTCCAGGCGGCGGTTGAAGACCCCGAAAATCTCGTCCCGCACAAAGTTCAGACCCTGCACATAGCGGTCAATTTGCTCGTCGGTGGCGGCGTAGCCAAAGCGCAAGTAACGGTCTTGGGCGGGCAGGGCCTGCAAATGCCGCAGGATGCGCGGCTTGTGGCGCGGCGAGAGCGATAGGATGGGCACCCACCTGGGGCTCTTGCGGGCCACTCCGGCCGGGACCGACGGCCCTACATCGGCTTCGCAAAACACACTTCTCCACCACTGTCGAAGCAGCGAAGTGAATCGGTTGGTACGCGTTTCAGAGGGGGTTTTCATGTCGACGCCTAGGGTTAACCCCATTTTGCACCCATTTGCCTGGCCCTGAACCCCTCGGGTTTTGTCGCCTGTGAGACCGCCAAGCCCACCTCTCAGGACTTGCCCTGTGTTGGCCCCGCCTGGAGCTGGTGACAATGCAGCTCTACAGGAGACAAGCGCATGGAACGTATCTGGCTTAAGAATTACCCGCCCGGTGTGCCCCACGACATCGACACCACTCAGTACAAAAGCCTGACTGACTTGCTGGAGCGGGCATTCCGCGAGCATGGCAACAACCCGTTTTCGGTCTGCATGAACCGCTGGATGAGCTACAAGCAGCTCGACGAGTTGTCCACCGCGCTGGGGGCATGGCTGCAAAGCAAAGGTCTTGAGCCTGGCAGTCGGGTGGCCATCATGCTGCCCAACCTGCCCCAATTTGCGGTGACCATGGCAGCCATTTTGCGGGCTGGCTACACCTGCGTGAACGTCAACCCCCTCTATACCGCACGCGAGCTGGAGCACCAACTCAAGGACTCCGGGGCCACGGCTATCGTGATTCTGGAAAACTTCGCGGCCACCTTGCAGGACGTTATTGAGCGCACCGCAGTGCAGCATGTGGTGCTGGCTTCGATTGGCGATTTGCTGGGGCCGATCAATGGCCGCTGGTTGAGTTTTGCCGTGCGCCACCTGGCCAAAATGGTGCCCCCGTTTGAGCTGCCCCTGAGCGCTGGGCGCAGCGTCACCCCGTTCAACAAAGCCATTTCCCAAGGGCGCGGCCTGAGCCTGCGCCCCACGGCGCAAAGCATGGACGACATCGCTTTCTTGCAATACACAGGCGGCACCACCGGACTGTCCAAAGGCGCCGTGCTTACCCACCGCAACATCGTGGCGGCCTTGATGCAAGCCGAAGGCTGGTTTTCGCCGGCTCTGGCCGATGTGCCCGACCTGCGCAAAGTGAACAACATCGCGGCTTTGCCGCTGTACCACATCTTTGCGCTCACGCTGTGTTTGCTGGCCATCCGTCAGGGCTCCTACCTCACGCTCGTGCCCAACCCGCGTGACTTTGCCAAGTTCATCGATGTGCTCAAGCAACGCCCATTCCATGTGCTGCCCGGCGTGAACACGCTGTTCAATGCCTTGATGCAACACCCGATGTTCAAGACCATCGATTTTTCTTCCCTCAAGCTCACCCAAGCGGGCGGCATGGCCGCTTCTGAAGGCACGGCCCATCACTGGCAAAAAGCCACGGGCAGCGCCATGATTGAAGGCTGGGGCATGAGCGAGACCTGTGCGATCGGCACCAACAACCCCGTGACGCAAAAAACCTTCAGCGGCAACATCGGCCTGCCGCTTCCAAGCATCGACATCGCCATCAAGGACGACGACGGCCACAGCCTGCCCGTGGGCAGCTCGGGAGAAATCTGTATTCGCGGCCCCAACGTCATGACCGGTTATTACAACCAGCCCGCTGAAAACGCCAAGACCTTCACCGCGGACGGCTTCATGCGCACGGGCGACATCGGGATCATGGACGAAGAGGGCTTCACCCGCATCGTGGACCGCAAGAAGGACATGATCATCGTGAGCGGCTTCAACGTCTTCCCCAGCGAACTGGAAAACCTGATCTCGACCTGCCCTGGCGTGGTCGAGTGCGCGGCCGTGGGCATCCCCGACGCCATGCAAGGTGAAACCATCAAGGTGTTTGTGGTGCGCAACGACCCGATGCTGACCGAAGAGGCCGTGTCGCGTTTTTGCCAAGACAAACTCACCGGCTACAAGCGCCCCAAGTACATCGAGTTCCGCGACGAGTTGCCCAAATCCAACGTGGGCAAAATTTTGCGCCGTGACCTGCGCAGCGCCAAATGAATCCACCCTGCACCCTGCCACCAGGCGTGCGCGTGTTCGAACGCGGCTGGTTGTCGGCCAACAATGTGCTGCTGCTGGATGCGCACAGCGCCACCTTGGTCGACAGCGGCTACGTCACCCACCAGGCCCAAACCCTGGCCCTAGTGCAGCATGCCCTGCAAGGCCGCACACTGGACCAACTGGCCAACACCCACCTGCACAGCGACCACTGCGGCGGCAACCAGGCTCTGCAAGCGCATTACCCAGCCCTGAAAACCCTGATCCCGCCGGGCCTGTCGCAAGCGGTGCAGTATTGGCGCGAGAACGAGCTGAGCTACCAACCCACAGGCCAGAACTGCCCCGCCTTTGCCTTCACCGGTTTGCTGCAACCGGGCAGCACCCACCGCTGGGCCGACATGGACTGGCAAGTGCACGCCGCCCCCGGGCACGACCCACACTCTGTCATCTTGTTTGCGCCCGAACAACGCCTGCTGATGTCGGCCGATGCCCTCTGGCAAAACGGCTTTGGTGTGGTGTTTCCCGAATTGGCGGGCGTGGCCGCCTTTGACGAAGTAGCACAAACCCTGGACCTGATCGAGCAACTCGACCCCGCCACCATTATTCCGGGGCATGGCGCGGTCTTCACCGAAGTGGGCCCGGCGCTGGCCTTGGCCCGCAGCAAACTCGAAGGCTTTGCAAAAAACCCCGAGCGGCATGCCCGCTACGGCACCAAGGTCCTGCTCAAATTCAAATTGCTCGAATGGGGCCAAATCTCGCGTTCAGAATTCAGCGAATGGGCCATGAAGGTGCCCTACATGCGAGAGCTGCACCAGCGCTTTGGCCAAGGCCTCAGCTTGGTCACTTGGCTAGAGATGATGCTGGCCGAGTTGGCGCGCAGCGGGGCCATGCAAGAGTCGGATGGCGTGTTGCACAACGCGTAAAGCGTAAAAACAACGCCCAAGACACTGCCCAAAAACAAAACCCCTCAGGCCGAAACCTGAGGGGTTTGAATTTGGAGCGGGAAACGAGGCTCGAACTCGCGACCTCAACCTTGGCAAGGTTGCGCTCTACCAACTGAGCTATTCCCGCAAACATCACTTTGGCGGAGTGGACGGGACTCGAACCCGCGACCCCCGGCGTGACAGGCCGGTATTCTAACCAACTGAACTACCACTCCTGGCAGTCTTCTCGCCATGACCCAAATGGCTCCT
>JBIKHW010000349.1:0-3640 GCA_044361935.1 Limnohabitans sp.
CGAAGGTCTCAAACAAGCACTGGATAAATACAAGTTTGACATTGTGTTTGGTGGTGCACGCCGCGATGAAGAAAAGTCCCGTGCCAAGGAGCGAATCTTCTCGTTCAGAACACCAACCCACCGTTGGGATCCCAAACAGCAGCGCCCTGAAGTCTGGAATCTGTTCAACACACGAATGAACAAGGGCGAAAGCATGCGGGTGTTCCCACTGTCTAACTGGACCGAGTTGGATATCTGGCAATACATTCACCAAGAAAACATTCCTGTTGTGCCCCTTTACTTTGCCAAGGCCAGGCCGGTGGTGGAGCGAAATGGCATGCTTTTGATGGTCGACGATGGGCGCTTCAGACGCTTGCCGGGTGAAGAGATCGTTGAAAAGATGGTGCGTTTTCGCACCCTGGGTTGTTACCCGCTGACTGGGGCGTTTGAATCTTCTGCGACCAATTTGCCTGAGATCATTCTTGAACTGATCAACGCACGCAGTTCGGAGCGGCAAGGCCGAGCTATCGACAGCGATGCCTTGGCCAGCATGGAAAAGAAAAAGCAAGAGGGGTACTTTTAATGGTCCGCGCCACAGACACCGAAAACATGGCCTCACGTCGCATGAGCAATAAGGCGTCAACTGCAGCCAAGGCCGATCGGCCCTCCACCATCGAAGCATTTTTGGCTGAACAACAAGGCCAAGACCTGCTGCGCTTCATCACCTGCGGCAGTGTCGACGATGGAAAAAGCACCCTGATTGGGCGGTTGCTTTGGGATGCCCAACAATTGTTTGACGATCAGTTGGTTGCTCTGAAAATCGAGTCCAAAAAATATGGCACCCAAGGCCAGGATATCGATTTTGCCTTGCTGGTCGATGGCCTGGCCGCCGAACGCGAACAGGGCATCACGATTGACGTGGCTTACCGCTTCTTTGCGACATCCAAGCGCAAATTCATCGTGGCAGACACGCCCGGTCATGAGCAATACACCCGCAATATGGTGACAGGAGCATCTACCGCAGATGCAGCCATTTTGTTGGTGGACGCCAGAGCAGGGCTGCTCACCCAAACCCGGCGTCACGCGGTTTTGTGTTCAATCATGGGTATTCGCCATGTGGCACTGGCCATCAACAAAATGGATTTGATGGGTTTCAATGCGCAAACCTTCCAAGAAATCAAAGCGTCTTTTGAGGTGTTTGCAGCGGGATTGGGCTTCAAATCCATCACCGCCATCCCGATCAGTGCGCTCAAGGGTGACAACATCACGCAAAGGAGTGCCCACACGAATTGGTACCCCGGCCCCACTTTGATGGGCTACCTGGAAACCGTAGAAAGCAAAGCACCAGAAAGTGATCGCATGGTGTTTCCCGTGCAGTGGGTCAACCGGCCCAACGCCGGTTTCCGTGGTTTCAGTGGCTTGCTGGCCCAGGGGCGAGTGAAGGTTGGCGACGAAATTCGGGTCACAGCTTCTGGTCAGTTGGCCAAAGTTGCCGATATCGTCACCATGGACGGGTCACTCCAGATGGCCAATGCGGGTGATGCCATCACCTTGTGCCTGGACAGGGAGATTGACGCCTCACGGGGTGATGTCATGTCGCTCAGCCAGTCCCCGCTGGAGATGACCGACCAATTTGAAACCACCATGGTTTGGATGCACCAGGACCAAGGCATGGTGGGGCGCAACTACGACATGAAGCTGGCCAATCAGTGGGTTTCGGCATCGATCACCAACATCAAACACCGCATCGACATCAATACCTTGGGGCACGAGGCCAGCAAGCACCTGAGCCTGAACGACATCACTGTGTGCAACATCGCGACTGCCAAGCCCGTGGTGTTTGATACCTATCAAAATGCCCAAACCTTGGGTAGTTTCATATTGGTCGATCGCTTTAGCCATGCCACAGTGGCTGCGGGCATGATCAGCCACAGTTTGCGCCGTTCACAAAACGTGCATCAGCAGGCGTTGACCATTACCCGCGCAGACCGAGAGCGGTTGAACGGACAAAAAGGGAAAGTGATCTGGTTTACTGGGCTATCGGGTTCAGGCAAATCCACCCTCGCCAACGCCTTGGAGGTGCAGTTGCACAGCCAAGGCATGCGAACTTATATTCTGGATGGCGACAATGTGCGCCAGGGCTTGAACAAAGACCTTGGCTTTACCGAAGCCGACCGGGTGGAAAACATCAGGCGAATAGCCGAAGTGGCCAAATTGATGATGGATGCGGGCATGGTTGTCATGACCGCATTCATCTCACCCTTTCAACGCGAACGAGAGATGGCACGCAGTTTGATTGGTGCCGATGACTTCATTGAGGTGTATGTGAGCGCATCACTAGATACATGTGAACAGCGCGACGTCAAAGGGCTTTACAAGCAAGCGCGCGCAGGCAAGATCCCTAACATGACCGGTATCAACAGTCCTTATGAAGCACCGGACGCTGCTCAATACGAGGCCGATACAGTGAAGCAATCGGTGAAGGCCATTGTTGAAGATTTGGCCCAGCTTGTTTCAAAATCATAAAAGTCAAAGATCCTGCAATGGCTTGACATGCGTGTACAAATGACCCATCCGCTGTGCCTCATCTTCATTTTGAGCCACGATCACCAAAGCACCCACATCCTTGTTCATCAACAAAGATTGCACCCGATCATGGAGGGTCCGAGATGCCATGTGGAAGTCTTGGCCTTTTGAATCCAGTGTGTGCATTTTGTCAGTGAGGTAAGCATGTACACCTGTGTTGATGAAAAGTTGCCATTTGGCCAGTCCGAGGGACCATCCATGGTCTGCGTTGACGATGATTTTGATGGGAATCTTGCCGTTGCCTTTGAGTATGCTCGCAAGAAAGGCCGGAATGTGAGCACGGGAAATTTCTCCACCGCCCAACAAAGGGGCGTAATTGACTTCGTTGATCACCGCACCGTTGGTGTGCCAGGCTTGTGTGATGTCTGGGCTGATCAGGTCGACACCCGCTACTTCCAGACCCAAAAGTTGCGCGGCACGCACTGCGGCGCTGACGTTGTCGGGATGAAGGGTTGAGGTCACGTCCTCATCAACACCGCCCCAGGCGCTGGTTTCGATTCGGCGCAGCGCTACGAACTGACCAGCAGGCACAACGTCTGCAGGGGTCAAGCCTTGTTCGTGCAGGGTTTCCAGGGGCAAGGGTTGCAACAACTGAGCGCCTGAGCGTGTCCACGGTGGACGCTTCATTTGTTCGATATGCGCAGCATGAACCAATTCGCTGACGCTCGACTTTCCGTTGCCATAGACGCCAATCGGCAATCGTTTAACGGCGTATAAAAGCTCTCCTTTCACGATAAAGAGTCTGTGGCAAACGCCAGGCACTTGGCGCTCAATCAGCACGGTTTTGCTGGGAGACAAGTTGAAGGCGGTTTGAAATGCAGCTTCCAAGTTCGATTCAGTGACATCCACGGCGACGCCTTCGCCGCGTTCAAGGTCCGAAGGTTTAACCACCACGGGAAAAGCCATGCGTTGAGCGAAATTTTGAGCTTCGGCCAAAGATCGGGCTTTCTGGTGAACTGGTGCAGGCAAACCAGCTTGCCGCAGAATTTGAGCAGTCAGAAATTTGTCTCTCGACAAGTGCAAGCCGATGGCGCTGTCGCAGTCTGTGGTGCTGCGGTGAATGCTCCGTGCATGG
>JBIKHW010000350.1:0-3623 GCA_044361935.1 Limnohabitans sp.
GACTTGCTGGAGCGGCGCATCCACGAGATCGCCAACGCCGTGGCGCAGACTTACGGCGCCACGGCCTCAGTGAACTACATGCGCCGCTACCCGGTCCTCATGAACGACCCCACACAAACCGAGTTCTGTCTGAACCTGGTGCGCGACTGGCTGGGCGAGACCGGCCTGGTACCCCATCCCGAGCCGGTGCCCGCCAGTGAAGACTTCGCCTTTTTCCTGGAAAAGGTGCCCGGCTGCTTCATCAACATCGGCAACGGCGTGGGCAGTGTGGGCGGCTGCATGGTGCACAACGCGGGCTACGACTTCAACGACCGCATCTTGTCCACCGGCGCCACTTACTGGGTCAAATTGGTCGAGCGGTGGCTGGCCAAGGTGTGAAGCCATCAAGCTGTCTGCTTAAAATCTGACCCGCTGCACAGCCCGGGATGCGCGGCAACGTGGTGCTCGCCCTCCCCCTACCCGCTGGGGAAAAGGGGATTCGGCCGCGACTTGTTTCACACCTTGCCCAGGACAAGTCCATGACCACACTGCTCATCCACCGCGCCCGCTGCATCGCCACCATGGACGATGCCAACACCGAACTGAATGACGCCTCGCTCTTGATCCGCGACGGCCGAATAGAACGCATCATCCCCGCCAATGAAAACACCGACGAACTGCTGAATCAGGTTGATGAAGTCATCGACGCCCGCCGCCATGTGGTGGTGCCGGGCCTCATCAACACCCACCACCACATGTACCAGTCGCTCACGCGGGCGATTCCGTCGGTACAAAACGCCGAGCTGTTCAGTTGGCTGAAGGGCCTCTACCCGATCTGGGTGGGCCTGACGCCCGAGATGGTGCGAGTGTCGGGCCAAGTGGCCATGGCAGAGCTGCTCCTGAGCGGCTGCACCACCAGCAGTGACCACCTCTACATCTACCCCAACGGCGTGCGGCTGGACGACAGCATCGAGGCGGCGCACACCATCGGCATGCGCTTCACGGCCACACGCGGCAGCATGAGTGTGGGCGAGAGCCAAGGCGGCTTGCCACCCGACCGTGTGGTTGAGCAAGAACCCGCCATCTTGAAAAAAACCCAGCGACTGATCGAACGCTGGCACGACGCCAGCTACGGGTCGATGACGCATGTGGCCGTGGCCCCCTGCTCGCCCTTCAGCGTGAGCCAAGAGCTGATGCGCGAATCGGCCAAGCTCGCCCGCGCTCATGGCGTTCGCCTGCACACCCACCTGGCAGAAAACGACCACGACATTGCCTACACCCGCGAGAAGTTCAACTGCACCCCGGCGCAATACGCCGAGGATTTGGGCTGGGTGGGCCACGATGTGTGGCACGCCCACGGCGTGAAACTCGACGAAGAAGGCACCTACCTGTTCGCCAAAACGCGCACCGGCATCGCCCACTGCCCCTGCAGCAACATGCGCTTGGCCAGCGGCATTCTGCCGCTGCGCAAAATGCTCGATGCAGGCGTGCCCATTGGACTGGGTGTGGACGGCAGCGCCAGCAACGATGCGGCCCACTTGCTGAACGAAGCCCGTCAGGCCATGCTGCTGGCGCGTGTGGGCAGAGCGTTAGAACCGTTCGGTTGTGACCACGGCCCCGCCGACATGACACCCCGCGATGCCCTGCGACTGGCCACACGCGGCGGCGCCGAGGTGCTGGGCCGCGCCCACGAGCTGGGGCAGATCAAAGAAGGCTATTGCGCCGACATCGCGATGTTCCGCACCGACACGCTGAGCATGGCGGGCGGTGCTGTGCACGACCCGGTGGGGGCGCTTTTGCTGTGCGCCAGCGACAACGCCGACTACACCATCGTCAACGGCCGCGTGGTGGTGCGCCAAGGGCAGATCACCACGGTGGACATGGGGCCGCTGATCGAGCGGCACAACCAGTTGGCGGTGCAGCTGGCTTTGGGTGTGATCTGAGCTAAGCAGCCATACCCGCCAGCGCCCTCAAATACCCCTCTCCCCGCGCCTCGGCAAACAGGTCCAGCGCCAGCGTGAAGCTCGCCTGCAGCACCAGCCCGATGCCGATGCCGGTGGCCGCGTCCGATTTGGAGAAGAACGCGATCAGGCACGCCCCGAGCACGAGCAGTGCCAACTCGACGCTTTTGTACAACTTGAAGTTGGCCATCACCGTTTGCATGCGCTCGGTTTCGCCTTGTTTGAACTCAGCTGGTGCGCTCACGAGTTGCGTGCTGAGATTGGCCAGTTGCGCATCGGTGCGGGCAAAAATGGTGACCCCCACCACCAATTGCATCAGCGCCACCACCACCAAAGGCAGGGCCATCAATCGCAAGCGGTGGCCTTGGGTCCACAGCCAAATCGCCAGACCCAGCGCCATCAAAGCTGCCAGCATGAAGAGCACGCTTTCTTGCTTTTCCCCCACAAAATAATCCGTCATCTCTTTCAGCATGTTTTCCTCTCTGGTGTTCATGTTCGAATTGTTAATGCCACGGGGCATCCATGCCCGAGCGCCCTTGCCGATAGGCTGCAGGTGTGGTGCCGGTCCAGTTTCTGAAAGCCCGGATGAAGGAGTTGCTTTCCTGAAAGCCCAGCAGCCACGAAATCTCGCCCGCTGAAATGTCGGTTCGGCGCAGGTAATGCTGCGCCAGGGCTTGCCGCACCTCGCTCAGCACTTCTTGAAACCCCACCGATTCTTCGGCCAGCTGCCGCTGCAAGGACCGCTTACTCACCGCCAAGCGCTGGGCCACCGCGTCGATGCTGCTGATGCCTGCGGGCAGCGTCTCCAGCAACACCGCCCTGACCCGCTCGCGCATGCTCGCTTGTGCATCGAGTTCAGACAGCCGCTGTTTCAAGCTCGGCTCAAAGGCCGTCCACATGGCCATGTTTTCCGTCAAAA
Organism: Limnohabitans sp.; assembly: GCA_044361935.1. Taxonomy (GTDB): domain Bacteria; phylum Pseudomonadota; class Gammaproteobacteria; order Burkholderiales; family Burkholderiaceae_C; genus Limnohabitans_A. The sequence goes on from JBIKHW010000350.1 coordinate 2,860, forward strand.
AGGGCCGGTTTGCATCCTGCGCGGAAAAGTCAATTTGAATGAGCGCTGCTTTGCCCAAATCGCAACCCAGATAGGCTTTGTACGCCATCTCATCCTCTGGCAATTCAGGCACCGCGGCCCACAAGGGCTCGATCCGCTCGCGCGTGGCCAAGCGGGCCAGTTGAGTGAAGAACACCAACTCCGACACCCCCAAGCTGCGGGGAATCGGCGCGTCACTCCCGTAGCAGCTGAGCGTGACTTGGGTGCGGTCAGTGCGGATGTCGACCGCCATGTTCAAAGGACCAATCAGGCGTTTGTATTGCGCCAGCCGCTGCAATGCGGTATTCAGATCAGGGCTGCACAAACAGGCAAAAAGGGCCGGGTCAAAGGCCTCCACCGACATGGCTTGTGCCAGCTTCAGCGCCAGCTCGTCATGGCCTGCGGCCAGCTCCAGTCCGCGCCACAGGTCAAAGTACTGTGCAGGCGACAAGCTCGCGCCCGGGCGCACAAACAAGTCAGCCGGCAAACGTGCCAAGCTCAGCACATCAGCAGGGGCGTAACCCATGTCGAGGATGAGCAGCTTCCAGCCCATCTGCACGGCAAAGCGTGTGGCCTGTTTCACGGTGAAAAGCTTTCTGGTGGGTTGAGGCGTTTCGAGGAGCGGACTACTTGGCTTGGCTCATGATGGCCATGTCAAAAATGCGGTCCCCGAAATACTTGCGGATGAACATCAAGGGCTTGGCCATTTTGCCGATGACGTAACGGGTTTTGGGTCGGCGTGAACG
>JBIKHW010000351.1:0-3614 GCA_044361935.1 Limnohabitans sp.
GGGGATCCGATAAATCCAGCACGATGAAGTTGAAGCATCCATGCAACTGGAGTCATCCCGGGCGAAGACCCGGGATCCAGTGCGCACCACAGCCCTTTGTCAACACCCGCAGCAAGCACTGGATCCCGGCTCAAGGCCTGGATGACATGAAACAGGGCCGGGATGAAAAATTAAAAGTCAGGACGGCAAATTAAAACCTGGGATAACAAAAAAAGGATCGGATCAATAGATGTTGTCATCCCGGGCGAAGACCCGGGATCCAGTGTGCACCACAGCCCTTTGCCAACACCCGCAGCAAGCACTGGATCCAGGCTCAAGGCCGGGATAACAGACTCAGTAAGACCGACTTCAGTGGCCTAAGGTGTTGTTGTTCAGTGGCCTGAGGTGTTGTTGAACTGCAGCGCCGCCAAGCTGGCATACAGCCCGCCTTTGGCTTGCAGCTCGGCATGGGTGCCCTGCTCCATGAGCCGTCCGCGCTCGAGCACCCAAATCACGTTGGCGCGTTGCACCGTGGCCAAGCGGTGGGCAATCACGAGTGTGGTGCGACCGACCATGGCTTTGTCCAGCGCGGCCTGAACCATTTTTTCACTCTGTGCATCGAGCGCACTGGTCGCCTCGTCCAGCAGCAGCAGTGGGGCATTTTTCAGGATGGCACGGGCGATGGCGATGCGTTGGCGCTGACCGCCCGACAAACGCACACCCCGGTCGCCCAAGTAGGTGTCAAACCCCTCGGGCAGTTCGCGGATGAACTCCTGCGCATAAGCCGCCTCGGCGGCTGCATGCACGTCTTCCAGGCTGGCGTCGGGTCGGCCATAACGGATGTTCTCGATCACGGTACCGGAAAAAATCACGGGTTCCTGAGGCACGATCGCCATGCGCTCGCGCAAGTCGTGCAGGTCCATCTGGTCGATTGGCACGCCGTCGAGCACAATGCGGCCCGACTGCGGGTCGTGAAAGCGCATCAGCAAATCAAACAAAGTGGTTTTGCCTGCACCGCTCGGGCCCACCACAGCCACCGTCTGACCGGGGTAGATCTGGCCTGTGAGCTGGTCGAGCGCCCAAGTGTCGGGGCGCGAGGGGTAATGGAAGCGCACCGAATCCAGTTGCAAGGACGAGCCACCATTCGGCCAAGGTGCTTGCTGCGGTTGGGCCGAGATCTTGAGGTTGGACTCGGTGTGCAGCAACTCCATCAGCCGCTCGGTGGCACCGGCTGCACGAAGCAAGTCGCCATACACCTCGCCCAACACCGCAAAGGCACTGGCCAGCAAGATCACATAAAACACCGTCTCGCCCAACTGGCCCGCCGTGCTGGTGCCCGCCCGCACGGCCAGCGTGCCCATGTACAGACCCCAAAGCAACACCGCACTCGAAGCCATGATGATGAAACCCACCAGCACCGCGCGGGCGCGGATGCGGCCCAGCGCCGAACTGAGAGCTCGCAAGGTGGAGTCGATGAAACGCCGGGTTTCGCGTCCCTCGGCGGTGTAGCTTTGCACCACGCTGATGGCATTGAGCACCTCCGAGGCGATGGCGCTCGAATCGGCCACGCGGTCCTGGTTGGTGCGCGAGAGGCGGCGAACGCGGCGGCCCAAATAGACGCTGGGGAAAATCACCGCCACAAGCACCGCCACCACCTGCAGCATCAGCACCGGGTTGGTCCACACCAGCATGAGCAGCGCACCGGAACCCATAACAAGGTTGCGCAGGCCCATGGAAAACGACGAGCCGACCACGGTCTGCACCAGCGTGGTGTCGTTGGTGAGGCGCGAGAGCACTTCACCCGACTGTGTGGTTTCAAAAAAGGCCGGACTTTGTTGCAGCACATGGCCGTACACCGCGTTGCGCAGGTCGGCGGTGATGCGCTCGCCCAGCCAGCTCACGGTGTAATAACGCCCCGCCGAGAAAACCGCCAAGGCCGCTGCCACACCAAACAACTGCAAGAAGTTGCCCGACAACTGATCGGCCGGTGCGCCACTGGCCAGGCCTTGGTCAATCAGCTGGCGCAAGACCCACGGGAAAGCCAGCGTGGTGCCCGCGGCCAGCAAAAGGAACAAGGCCGCCACACCCAAGGCCACACGGTAGGGCTTAAAAAAAGGGGCCAGGCCCGAGAGCGATTTGGGAGATGCAGCCATGAACGATCAAAAAACCAAAACAAAACAAGGAGTCACACAAGCTCGTCAAGCATAACGTCAAACCGGTGGTGGCCCTGGCGGTATGTGCCGCCGGGGTTTCCGGCCCAGCCTGCAGGCCGTGCAAGGTACGCCACCGCAGCCTGTCCAACCGCAGCGGCGCCTTAGCCAGCTCAGAGCTCGATCACCACATTGCCCACGGTCTGCCCCGCTTCCACCGTGCGGTGGGCCTGTGCCACTTGGTCCAGCGTGAAGCTTGGCCCAATGCTGTGCTGCAACTGCCCGGCGGCCAGCATGCCCGACAAACGCGCCACAGCGGTCTGGCGGTCAGCGGGCGTCAGGTCATAGACCAAAAAGAACTTCACGCCCATGGACTGGAACAGCCAGGGCCGAAACGGCAGGGGCACTTCCAATGCATTTGAGCCGTAGCACACCACCTGGCCGTGCGGGGCCAAAGCGCCTTCCGAGGCCCAGCCCGCGGTGGTCGAGAAGTCCATGTCGATGATCACATCCGCTCCGCGCCCTTGCGTGAGCGCCTTGACGCGCTGGGGCACCGACTCGGTTTTGTAAAAAACAGCATCTTGCATGCCTGCCGCTTGGGCGTGCGCGGCTTTGGCCTCAGAGCCCACGGTGCCAATCACCCGGCCACCAGCCTGCGTCACCATTTGCGTGATGTAGTGGCCCACGGCCGATGAAGCCCCGGTGACCAAGACGTTTTGACCGCGCAAATCACCCCCCAAGCGTTCGGCGAGAATGACCGCCTGAACGGCCGTCAACCCCGGAATGCCCATGCAGGCACCAGCTGCAAAATCGGTCCCCTCGGGCAGCGCAACGGCCTGCGCGGCGGGCAGGGCAATGAACTGAGCGCAGGTACCCATGGGGCGCTGCCACTGCCCGTTCCACACCCACACCCGCTCACCCACGCGCGAAGCAGGCACACCTTGACCCACGGCTTCGATCACGCCCGCACCGTCGCTGTGCGGCACGATCAAAGGATCAGACAGGGGCCGGGCGCGGCGCGACTTGACGTCGGAGGGGTTCACACCCGAGGTGGCCAGGCACACCAGCACCTCACCAGGCTTAAGGCTGGGTGTGGGCAAATCGCCCACTTGCATCACGTCTTGGGCTTCGCCGTTGCGGCTGTACCAGGCTGCTTTCATGAGAGGTCTCCTTTATGTGTCAAAAATTCGTTCAGCGCACACCGTCCCACAAGAGCTTGCACCCGGTGAGGAACATGCCCAAACGGATCAGACGGTAAAACAAATCGGGCCGAATGCGGCGGGCCATGCGCACACCGATCCAAACGCCAATGGGGGCCAGCGGCAACAGCACCAAAGAGGTGGCCAGGTTGCGCCAATCGAGCAGGCCCAACCAAGCGTAAGGCAGCCACTTGGCCATGTTGATGAAGAAAAACAAATACGCCAGCGTGCCCGTGAACAGGATGGGCTTGAGCTTCAGGCGCATCACATAAGCGTTGACCGGGGG
>JBIKHW010000352.1:0-3609 GCA_044361935.1 Limnohabitans sp.
GAGGAACAGGCAGGTGGCCGCCACCTGCGCCGGGTCGATCGGCTCGCGCAGCAGGTTCACGCGGCTGTTGCGGTCAAAGTTCTCTTGGGTTTGCGGGCCGCTCAAAAACATCAGGCCCGGGGCCACGCCGCACACACGCAAGGGGGCCAAAGCTTGGGCCTGCAAGGCCACGGCGCGCTCCAGCGCCAGTTTTGACACCGTGTACGAAAAATAATCCGGGTTCAGGTTGAACACCTTCTGGTCCAGGATGTGGACCACGCTGCGCTGGCCGGGAGTGGCATCGGGTGCGGCCTGCTGGGCCATGAGCGAGGCCAGCAGTATGGGCGCGATCAAATTCACTTCGAGTTGCAGGCGTGCCCCGGGCAAGTCCATGTCAATGCCTTCGTCGGGCTCGAACAGCGAGGCGTTGTTCACCAGGCAATCGAGCGGCCCGGTGGTTTGCGAGATGTAGTTCACCATGCGCTCGACCTCCAAGCTTTGCGCCAGATCGGCTTGCACCAGTTCGACCTTGGCGCCTATTGACTGCAGTTCGGCCTGTAGGGCCTGCGCCGCAGAAGCCGAGCGTTGGTAGTGGCACCACACGCGCCAGCCCTCCGCCGCAAATTGTCGAACGATCTCTGCGCCCAGGCGGTGAGCGCCTCCGGTGACCAGAACTTGTTTCATGAATGTGAGCAGCTTGTGGTTAGAGCGATGATGAATTGTCAGGAAAGGTCGGTTCAGGAAGTTTGTCGCCCCGGACTCGTTCTGGGGACCATGGATGCCGGATCAAGTCCGGCATGACAGCCGTTCAAGCAAACCATCAATTATCGGCCAAGCCATGAATGCCTATCCCGGTGCCCTGGCAAACCCCTGCACGCCTTCGGCGACAATCTCCGCGTGACCACGTCGAACCTCAAGCCCTCATCCGAGCTGACCCCACTTATTCACCAAGCCATCGCACAAGCGGATGGCTGGCTGGGTTTTGACCGTTTCATGGCCATGGCCTTGTACGAACCGGGCTTGGGTTATTACACGAACGCCCTGCAAAAGTTCGGCGCCATGCCGTCTTCGGGCAGCGATTTTGTGACCGCGCCGGGCATGTCCCCCCTGTTTGGCCAGACCTTGGCGGTGCAGGTGAAAGAGGCGCTGGAGGCCACAGGCACGGATGAAGTCTGGGAGTTTGGCGCGGGCACCGGGGCCCTGGCCTTGCAATTGCTCGGTAGCCTGGGCGACGCGGTGGCGCGTTACAACATCATTGACTTGTCGGGCACCTTGCGCGCCCGCCAGGCCGGCACTTTGCTCAAACACGCGGGCAAAGTGCGTTGGCTGGACGCCTGGCCCCAGGCCATCGATGGCGTGGTGGTGGGCAATGAGGTGTTGGACGCAATGCCGGTGCAGCTGCTGCAGCGCACACAAGGCGTCTGGCACGAGCGCGGGGTGGTCAGCGCTGGTGAAGATTTCGCTTGGCAAGACCGGATCACCGACTTGCGTCCGCCTTTGGAAATCGACGGCGAGCACGACTACCAGACCGAAATCCACCCGCAGGCCGAAGCCTTTATAGCCAGCTTGGCTGAGCGCTTGCTGGCCGGGCGGGGCGGGGCGGCGTTTTTTCTGGATTACGGTTTCCCAGAGGCCGAATACTTTCACCCCCAACGCCACATGGGCACCGTCATGTGCCACCAGCTCCACCAGGCCGACGACAACCCCTTGGTGGCGGTGGGCCAAAAAGACATCACCGCGCACGTTAACTTCACGGGCGTGGCCTTGGCTGGGCAAAACGCCGGTTTGAATGTGCTGGGCTACACCAGCCAAGCCTGGTTTTTGCTCAACCTTGGCTTGGCCGAGCGCATGGCCGAGGCCAGCTTGGTCGAACGCAGCCTGGCCCAACGCCTGATCAACGAGCACGAAATGGGCGAGTTGTTCAAGGTGATCGGTTTTTCCACCTCGGCCGATGGGGCTGCCCAGGGCTTTGCCCGGGGTGACCGCTCGCACCGCCTTTAAGCGGCACAAAGGCTGGCTATGTTGCGTTGGCTCATCGTGGTGTTTTTGGCCCTGATCATTTTCAGTGGCCTGCAAAAATGGCTCCAAAAACTCGGCTTTGGCCGCCTGCCCGGGGATTTTCGCTTTCGCCTGTTCGGCCGTGAGTTCTTCATTCCCATCACCAGCACCTTGCTGTTGAGCTTGCTGGCGGCAGGCATTGCGCGATGGGTGTGAGAGGACTGCATTCAGCAGTTTTTCTTCAGCCATCAACCCTGAATTTTCAGGGTTTTGGTTGACTTCATGGGGGGGGGGGTGAGTAAAATTTTTGAAATCAAAAGTTTTACTTAAATGGCGCTCTCCATGTTTCTACGCATCTTGATTGCTGGCCTGTTCTTATCGGTGGTGTTGCCCGCTCGGGCGGATTTGCCTTTGACCGTGGAAGACCTGATTACCGACAAAGGCAAGTTCAAGCTGGACTTCTCGCTGGCGTATACCAATGCAAATCGCCAAGGGGTGTTTGCAGGTGAGCCCATCACGGTCCAAACGGGAGCCACATCGTTTGTTACCTTGCCCTCGCTTGTCGGAGAGAGCACGGGCAACAGCGACACCAGCGTGGCAACGCTTGGTTTGCGCTATGGCCTCACCAGCAAGGCAGAAATTTATGCACGTTTGAGTGGCACCCATTCCCAGCAGCGCATCAGCGGTGCGGGTGGATTCGCCAAAAGCAGTGACTCTGGTTTTGCCGACGCGTGGGCGGGGGGCAACTACCAATTCAAAAAGGACGACGAAACACCTGCTGTGCTGGGGTTCGCCGAATTGGCTTTAAGTGAAAAGCAACGCAACACCAGTGCCAGTTTTAAAACCACCATGTTGGGCGTGACGACCTACAAAGCCATTGATCCCGTGGTTTTTTCGTTCACCGGAGCCTACCGTTTCAGCCAAAAACGCCTAGACGGTGCACAAGCTGTTAAGCCCGGCAACTTGCTCCTACTCAACCCGTCGGTGTCCTTTGCCGTCAACGACCGCGTGACATTGACCACCGGTTTTCAGTGGACACGCCGCGCAGCCGAACGAATTGACGGCCAAGCCCAAGGTTTAGCCCGAACAGGGACCGATTTGATTTTGGGTGTGGGCTATGGCTTTGACAAGGGCAACACCCTTAACACCAGTTTCAAGCTCAACGCATCAGGCCAGGGTGGCGCTGAATTGCGGACGAATTGGTTGTACACGTTTTGAAAAAAAGCGGGCGGTCAACGCCGCCCGACAGGAATTGGCGGTGCTGATACACCGCCAATGAAGTTGGCCGCGCGACCACGCTGCCAAAGGTGCCTCGGGAGTCTGTTTCGAGGCTTGTTGTTGTCATTTGCAAAATGAGGAGTCTATTATGAGTAAGTTCAAACATGCCGCACTGGCACTGGCTGCGGCCAGCCTGATGGCGGGACAGGTGCACGCCATTGAAGAACAGGCGCAGAGCCCGCAAGCCGTGCCAGTTGCGACCTTCAGCCAGGCTGACATCAATACGATGTTCGATCAAGCCGGAAAGCCGATGCAGTTGGCGGCCTTGTCTGGGCAGGAGATGAAGGAAACTGAGGGAGCTTGGTGGTTCGCTGCTTCGTTGGTAGGGGGCGGGTTCGGATCAGCCTCATATAT
>JBIKHW010000353.1:0-3588 GCA_044361935.1 Limnohabitans sp.
TGGGCGACAAGCCCGACTCTTCCAGCTTCACAGCGCGCAAATCAAAGCGTGCGCCACGGCCCGCGTCGTTGGTCAGCTCTGGGAAGGCATTGGACAAGCCACCCGCGCCCACGTCGTGGATGGCCAAGATGGGGTTACCGCTACCGAAGGGCCCTCCAGCCTTGCCCTGCGCCCAGCAGTGGTTGATGACCTCTTGCGCCCGGCGCTCGATCTCGGGGTTGCCGCGCTGCACCGAGTCAAAGTCCAGATTGGCGGCGTTGGTGCCGGTGGCCATGGAGCTGGCCGCACTGCCGCCCATGCCGATGCGCATGCCGGGGCCGCCCAATTGAATGAGCAAGCTGCCTGCAGGGAATTCAATCTTTTTGGTTTGCTCGGCGTCGATCTGCCCCAGACCGCCCGCGATCATGATGGGCTTGTGGTAACCGCGTACTACGCCGTCCACGGTCTGCTCGTATTCCCGGAAATAGCCCAGCAAATTAGGACGGCCAAACTCGTTGTTGAAAGCCGCGCCACCCAGCGGGCCTTCGGTCATGATTTGCAAAGGGCTGGCAATGTGCTCGGGCTTGCCGCCCGCTTGGTCGGACATGCCGCCCCAAAGTTTGGACACGGTAAAACCCGACAAACCCGCCTTGGGCTTGGAGCCCCGGCCTGTGGCGCCTTCGTCGCGGATCTCGCCGCCCGCGCCGGTGGATGCGCCGGGGAATGGTGAAATCGCGGTCGGGTGGTTGTGCGTCTCCACCTTCATGAGCACATGGTGCAAGGCCGACTCGGTTTGGTAAGCCGCGCCCTGCGCTGCAGTGCGTGCGACAAAGCGCTCCACCGTGTGGCCTTCCATCACCGAAGCGTTGTCTGAATAGGCCACCACGGTGTGCTGGGGGCTCAGCTGGTGCGTGTTGCGGATCATGCCGAACAGGCTCTTGGGCTGGGCCACGCCATCGATGGTGAACTCGGCGTTGAAAATCTTGTGGCGGCAGTGCTCGCTGTTGGCTTGCGCGAACATCATCAACTCCACATCGGTGGGGTTGCGCTTGAGGGCATTGAAAGCGTTGACCAGGTAGTCAATTTCGTCATCGGCCAGGGCAAGGCCCCAGGTTTTGTTGGCTTGTTCCAATGCAGCGCGTCCGCCACCCAACACATCCACTTGGTCCATGGGTGCAGGCTCAAGCGCAGTGAACAAGGCCGCGGCATCACCCCGGCTGGGCATGGCCGACTCGGTCATGCGGTCGTGCAGCACAGCGGCCACTTGGCTAAGTTGCTCTTCAGTCAATTTGGCTTTGCTGAGCAAGCCTGATTTGAGGGTCAAGCGGTATTCGGTCAAGCGCTCCACACGGCGCACATCAAAACCACAGTTGTGGGCGATGTCGGTGGCTTTGGACGCCCAAGGGGAAACCGTTCCGATGCGAGGGCTGACCACGATCACGGGGCCATCGCTGGGGCCCGCGTAGGGCTCGCCGTAGGTCAGCAGTGCTGCCAGAGTGTGGTTTTGGGCTTCCAGCAAAGGCGTTGTGGTGACCACCAAGTGCACAAAACGGGCTGCGATGCCTTGGATTTGCGGCGAAATTTCTGCCAGGCGGGGTAAAAGCTGGGCAATGCGAAAGTCGCTGAGGGCGCTGGCGCCTTCGAAAGTCGTGATGTGCAGGGACACGGGGTGACCTTGTGAAGAGACGGGAAACCGTAGCGCCGGGGCCGCTGACTGGGGCTGACCGGCAAAGGCAGTATTTTAGCGGGGGAAACCCTGACAAGACCCTCATCAGGGCAGCACGCCAAGATGTTTTGTCCCACCCTGAACAGCCTCAAAAGCGCACAAACGATTGAAGCTGCGCTTGCTTCAGCCTAAATTTGGGTATAAATTCAGTCCCAGATCAAATGGAGCCCCTATGCAAGCCACGCAACACATCAAATCCATTTCTTACTTGAAGAACCATGCCGCGCAAATTGCAGAATCTCTCGACATGAATGGAACACCTTTCATCATCACCCAAAACGGCGAAGCCAGCATGGTGGTGGAAGGCATCAAGCAATACCAGGACAAAGAAAACCTGATCGCCATGCTCAAGCTGGTGGCTATGGGCGAGAAAGACCGATTGGCCAGTCAGGGCCAAAGCGTGGAACAAGTTCGCGCCTTGTTGGCGCAAAAGCGCGCTGAGCGAAAAGCATGAGCATCGTCATCCTGCCCGATGCAAGAGATGACTTGGTGTCACTGCAAAACCACATGCTCGATCGATGGACAGAGGCCCTCTGGCTTGTAGCAGAAGATGAAATCTTTCAAAAACTCGCCGATCTGGACAGCGGTTTTTTGTCCGGTACCGTTGTGCAGGCATTCGCAGACGTTGGCATTTTCGACTACAAAACAAGCGTCACCTCACACCATCGCATCTTGCACCGTAAGATCGATGACACACTTTACGTCTATGCCATTGCGGGACATCAACAGGATTTTCAGACCCTGTTGATGCGTCGCCTTTTTAATGCCTGAAGCAAGCCTTCCCAAAGCTGGAAATGGCAGACGCCATCCTCAACCCAACACCGAAGTCGCCTCCATCTCGCGCCGGATGTTGTAGGCGTGGGTGCTGGTGTCCATGGCGACGTCGTCCCAAGTCAGGCTTTGGCCTTTGGCTACTGGGCGAATGACTTTCACGCCGTGCGCCAAGCCCAGTGGCACGCCGCCCATGCGCTTGGAGGTGGCCGCTGGCAGCAGCTTGCCCCAGACGGTGTAGCCGCCCTCCCCGTCCAGCATGTCGCCGGGCTTCAAGTCGCGCTTGGCCGTGGCCACCACATCGGCGTTCCAGCCCATGGCCACGCCGGTGGGCTCGTTGCGCAGGGCGACACTCGCCACGCTCACGCCCACTTCGAGGCCAATCAGGTGCCAACGCTTGTACAGCGTGAAGTAACGTCCCGAGGGGTCGGTGTGGGCGTTGTACTCTTCAAAGCAGTTCTTGATGTACTCGGTCTCGGCCTCCACAGTGACCCACACGCCCATGCGGATGTCGTAGGGGATTTTGCGGCCATCGGTTTCCAAGCTAGAGATCACCTCGACCATGCCCTTGCGCTCCAATACGCCGCCTTCCGAGATGGGGCGGGTGACGTAGGGGATGTCTTCCACGCTGGCGGGCGGGTAAAGCAAGCCATTGCTGGGCACACCCAAACCGGTTGCGTTGGACACCGCCGTGCTCTCGATCGAGGGCTTGGAGCCGTCCAAAAAGCTGTTGAACATTTTGGGGTTCAGGCCCCCGCGCTCAGCCTGCTCAGGCGTGAGGCCGTAATAGCCCCACACGGTCTCGGGCGTGGATTCGCAAAAGTGCGGCAGCCACTTGTGGCCCCGGCCTGCGGCCACGACTGGAAAGCCGCAGGTGCGGGCCCAGTCCACCAAATCACAAATGAGCGCAGGCTGGTCACCAAAGGCCAGCGAATAGACCACGCCCGCTGTCTGGGCGCGGGTGGCGAGCAAGGGGCCACAAAACGCGTCGGCCTCCACCGTCACGTTGACCACATGCTTGCGGTTCGCAAAGGCTTCCAAAATGTGGTCCACCGCGTGCAGGGGTGAGCCGGTGCACTCGACGATCACGTCCACCGCCGGGTGACGGACCA
>JBIKHW010000354.1:0-3583 GCA_044361935.1 Limnohabitans sp.
CCTTCCAATACGAATCCGTGGGTCAAACCTCCCGCACCACAGAATAGGTCAACGCATGCTATTTTTTTCACTTCAACTCTCCTCATTATGTTTTGACCGTTGTATGAAGCGACCAAAACCAGTTACTAGCAAGCCTTTCATGTCTTGCCTTGACTTTCAATCTCTGCAGCGCCACCGGAGCGCACCCAACCATCAATCTCGTCTGTTTTGAATTTCCAAAACCGACCGATACGATGAGCAGGCATATTACGTTTACTTATCCATGCGTAAACGGTGTCCTTACTCACGCCAAGATATTCGGCAATTTCTTCAACCGATAACCAGCGAAATGACATGTCGAGAATTTCCATCACAAGGTCGAAATTTGGGCAATGTTGCGATCATCTCACAGACGGCACGAAAAACAAGTGGGTTTAAGCCTGATTAGATGGGTTTTAGATTGATTCAGAATGATTCGGACGCAGAAAAACCTCCAATACGATCGCGAGCGATTACTTGCTAATAAAGCTCAGGGACAGTCGACCAGCAAAACGACCTCGGCTCCACGCCTGAAGACCAGTCCAGGAAGCACTCTTCCGCCGCCGTAAACCCAGCGACGGAGTTCCTTGGCAGCTCCGACCCAGTCCCGCTGATTGACCCGCCGCCTAAGCGTTGACGCCTGCAACCTACCGGCTCCAAGGTTGAACGTGAAATCCACAATGGCCGCAAGGCGTCCATCCGGCTCGGTGGCAAGCACTGGACAGTAGCGCAGCGTAGCCCTCAGAGCGTCGGCCATGTCGGCAGCAAGATAAACCTCGCCCTCTTCCTTGGTGATCGGCAGATGCTTGGCATCGCAAAGATGACCGTATCCGATGGTCCAAAACCCTGCCGGACAGACATACGGATAAGCGCGGTCAGGGTCTGACTTGGGTACCCGGCAGAACCCCTCGAACCGCTTGGCCAAGACGATAGCTGCTTGCGGAACCTCAATCACGGCCGAACCTTGTCAAACACGCGGCCCAAAAACCAGAAGTTCAGCACCCCGGCCCAAAGAGCCTGGTCAGCTTCAGTCCATGCGTGCAGAACTGCTGTGCCCCAATCAGCACCTGCAGAAAGTGCCGCCGCGAATGCCGCAGTCTTTGCCGCACAGTACAGCGCCATGAACCAGTAAGTGATCACCGGGCGCACAGTGCTGGAGAGCGCATCTGCCCACGCCACCCCGGTTTTTTCACCCTGGGTGCGCACGGCATCGCGCAGGGTTTCGATTGCGCCGGTATTCCACGCACCGTCGGCAGCCGCGCCGATCTCGGACATGCGCTGGGCACCACGCAGTTTCTCGAACTCCAGCGCCTTGTCCTGCATAGCCAATTCATGGCCACGCTCGCCTTGGCGGTCAAACCATTTCAGGACCTCGGGGGCCAGGCGAAATGCGCCGCCCAGCAAGCCACCTAATAGCGTCTCGATCATTGGGGGCCTCCCATCAGACGCAACTTGATGGCGATTCCAACCAAAAGTGCTGCCAAAACACCGGTGGTCAGTACCTTGACCGTGGTTTGCCAGGCCGTACGGCGCGCTTCCCGCCACGCATCGATGAGTCCCCGCAGGTCGCGGATGTCGGCGGCGGCGTGGCCGTTTTCAAGGCCAAGGCAGGCCAACGCGCGCTCGGCCCCTCGCTCGGCTGCCCGGGTGAGCAACTCATCGAGGTCTTCCGGGCGCAGGTTCAGGATGTCAGCGCTGTGGGTGCTGGTGGATTCTTCTGTCATGGGCATCTCCAAAATGAAAAAGCCCGCACTGGCGTGAACCAGGCGGGCGTTTGATGAAACGGTTTGTTGTGTGGCTTAAGTCAATGCGCTCTGAGGCGCTGCGTAGATGGGAATCACCCGCTTAATGGGCTCCTTGGGAATGCCGTGAACCAAGCCAAAGATGTCTTTGCGTGATTCTCGAAACTCCCCCTCGATATAGACCGGCTTGCAGCCCGTTAAATATTCCAGGCCAGCAGCAAAGAATGGAATGTTGTCTGAGTAGCTAGCATTACAGCCAGCATCCCACAGCGGACCGTGCAGAAACATGCAGGAACCATGGCAGAGCTGCAGCACCGGGCAGCTGGTGCATTCGCTGCGTTGGCTCCAGTGTGTAGAGGTCTTCATCTTCACACCGGCCAAATCATTGAGCTTGCCAATCAGGTGACTCTCACCATTCGGGCCGGTCGATGCAGCGCTGACGTTTTGGCACGTTAGAACATTGCCATGGAGGTCCACGGCCATGTTGTCTGCCTTGTCCATGCCGCACTTCTGACCAAGGGCGCTGGCGGGTCGGGCGTGGCGCACCGAGTCCACGAAACCCTTGATTTTCTGGCGTGAGATTTCAAAGCGCGCTACCTGTCCTGTACGCAGCTCATCAAAAGCCATGGCACGGTAACCAATTTGCTCGGCCTGGGTCTTCAGCGTTGCCGCCATACCGCCCTCGTCATAAGGGTCGATGAACGCCCCTTCGCCAATCCTCACATCCTCCCCAAAGCGATCTCGCAGCCAATTCTGCACAGCAGCGCGGCTCGGGTTGTCTTTGTGCATCATGGCGTTGATGCTGATTCGCCCTTGCGGCTGAAGGCGGGCATACAAGTCCATGATGGCCGCGCGCTTGTCTGGGTCATCCAGCGGGTCAGCGCCTCGCGCGTGATAGCCCGGGCCGTCATGGCTGATACCGACACCAAAGCCAAGATCATCAAGCCATTGGTTTTTTTCTTCATCGAGCAAAGAGCCATTGGTGATGATGTTGAAGTCAGCTTGCGGGTACAACTCACGCAGCCGTTCGGCCAGAGGTTTGAGGGTCTTCCAATACACGAACGGCTCACCACCCCAAAACTCAATGCGCTGCGGGGGTTGGGTCAACGCGCCTGTTAGTTGCGCCACAAACGGTTCAATGTCACCGGGATTGCTGGATTCGGCATGCGGCACAAAGCGCTGCGAGCAGTAGTTGCACTCGTAGTTGCAACTCAGACCCATGCTGACCTTGAGCGTCTTAATAACACCCTTCAGTCCGGGCTGATCCACCGACACCACGGTTGCATCGCCGTACGGGCGCGGTTGCACGGGTGCGACGGGACGACCATCTTCCCAGGTCAGGCTGCTAGTTAGGTTGTCATAGAGCAGGACGGGCTCACTGCCATCTGGCGCTTGGGTTTTGATTCGAAACTGTGACATGGTGTCTTTCAAAGATTGACGTATAGATCGCCGTAGTTGTGAGAAGCAACGCGCAGGGTCACAGCCAGCAAGCTGCGATGTCCAGTGCCAACAAAAGGGTTGGTCTCGTGCCAAACCCGCGAGGGATGCAGCACCGCTAATCCGGGCGTTGTGTAGATGTACTTTGTCTTTTCCCAAAATGGGAATCCAGCCATCGGTCGTGGGTCTTGCAGCACCAATTCGCCATCGCCCTTTTCTCGAGTCAGCGTGTCTCTAGATGGGCGGTCTTGGCCGCAGTCCAAGTACAGGCACAGCACATGGTCACAGGTGTGGTGGTAGTGAGGCGGGGTTCGCATCCCTGGTGTGTAGTGGCCCACAATGCAGCGCGCCACAATGTCCAGATCGTCGGCGTTATTGACGCCGTG
>JBIKHW010000063.1:0-11683 GCA_044361935.1 Limnohabitans sp.
CAGACCGACGACGAACGCATCAAGGACATCACTGTGCTCCCGCCTCCAGAACATTTGATACGGTTTTTCCCGATTGCCGGTACGGCCACGGAAACTCTGATCGCCAATACCCGTAAAGCCATTCAGAAGATCGTGCACGGCCAAGACGACCGCATGTTGGTCATCATCGGCCCCTGCTCGATCCATGACCCGGCAGCGGCCCTGGACTACGCCCGCCGCTTGAAGCCCCTGCGTGACAAGTTCGCAGGCACATTGGAGATCGTGATGCGCGTGTACTTCGAAAAGCCTCGCACCACCGTGGGCTGGAAGGGTCTGATCAACGACCCCTACCTGGACGAGAGCTACCGCATCGACGAAGGCCTGCGCATCGCACGTCAGCTGTTGATCGAGATCAACCGCCAGGGCCTGCCCGCAGGCAGCGAGTTCCTCGACGTGATCTCGCCCCAGTACATCGGCGACCTGATCAGTTGGGGCGCCATCGGTGCCCGCACCACCGAGAGCCAAGTGCACCGCGAATTGGCTTCCGGCCTGTCGGCCCCGATTGGTTTCAAAAATGGCACCGACGGCAACATCAAGATCGCGACCGACGCGATCCAGGCCGCGGCCCGTGGTCACCACTTTTTGTCTGTGCACAAAAACGGCCAGGTCGCCATCGTGCAGACCCAGGGTAACCAAGACTGCCATGTGATTTTGCGCGGCGGCAAAGCGCCCAACTACGACGCTGAGAGCGTGGCCGCCGCTTGCAAGGAACTCGAAGCCGCCAAACTGCCCGCCAGCTTGATGGTCGATTGCAGCCACGCCAACAGCAGCAAAAAGCACGAGCGTCAGATCGATGTGGCCAAGGACATTGCCGCACAAATCAGCGGCGGCTCACGCCAGGTGTTCGGCGTCATGGTCGAAAGCCACCTGGTGGACGGTGCCCAGAAGTTCACACCCGGTCAGCACGATGTGGCGAACCTGACCTACGGCCAGAGCATCACCGACGCCTGCATCGGCTGGGACGACAGCGAAGGTGTTTTGCAGGTGCTGTCGGATGCGGTGAAGGCGCGTCGTTCAATCAGCCGTTGAGGGCCGACAGCAGTTTCTCGTGTATCCCGCCAAAGCCACCGTTGCTCATGCACAGCAGGTGATCGCCGGGCTGCACGCTCGCCATCACCTGCGCAATCACCTCGTCTATGTTGGCGCCTACCTGCGCTTTGGAGCCCATCGGTTCAAGAGCAGCAGCCGCATCCCAGCCTAAACCGCCTGAGTGGCAAAACGCGAGGTCGGTCTCTTCCAGACTCCAAGGCAGCTGGGCTTTCATGGTGCCGAGCTTCATGGTGTTGCTGCGCGGCTCAAAAATCGCCAGGATGCGGGCTTGGCCCACCTGACGGCGCAGGCCATTCACGGTGGTGCGGATGGCGGTAGGGTGGTGTGCGAAGTCGTCGTAGACGGTGATGCCACCCCCTTCGCGTTGGACGGTGCCACGCACTTCCATGCGGCGCTTGACGTTTTCGAAGGTCGCCAGTGCTTGCGCGGCCACAGCTGGTGCCACGCCCACATGCTCCGCGGCCGCGATGGATGCCAGCGCGTTGAGCTGGTTGTGCACGCCGCCAATGGCCCATTGCACCTCAGCCACGGGCTTTCCGGCCTGCAAAATCTTGAAATGCGAGGGCTCACCCTCGGCCACAAAGTCGCTCACGGCGGATCCAAATGTGCGCACTTCACTCCAGCATCCCTGACCCAGCACGCGCGTCAGGCTTTCTTCTAGGCCGTTGACCACCACCCGGCCCGAGCCGGGCACGGTGCGCACCAGGTTGTGGAACTGGCGCTCAATCGCCGCCAGGTCGTCAAAAATGTCGGCGTGGTCGAACTCCAGGTTGTTCAGGATGGCGGTGCGCGGGCGGTAGTGCACGAACTTGCTGCGCTTGTCGAAAAAGGCGGTGTCGTACTCGTCGGCTTCGATCACGAAATACTTTCCGGCCCCCAGCCGGGCCGACACGCCAAAGTTGAGCGGCACGCCACCCACCAAAAAACCCGGTTGCAGACCAGCCTGCTCCAGCACCCAGGCCAGCATCGAGGTGGTGGTGGTTTTGCCGTGTGTACCCGCCACAGCCAGCACATGGCGGCCTTGCAGCACATGTTCGGACAACCACTGAGGGCCGCTGGTGTAGGGCGCACCGGCCTCCAAAATGGCTTCCATGAGCGGGAATTTGGGACTGCCGTAGGCCAGTCGGGCTCGGCTGACGACGTTGCCGATCACGTACATGTCGGGTTTCAGGGCCATCTGGTCGGCATCAAAACCCTCGATCAGCTCGATCCCCAAAGCCCGCAGTTGGTCGCTCATGGGCGGGTAAACGCCCGCGTCACACCCGGTCACCCGATGCCCTGCCTCGCGGGCCAGCGCGGCCAAGCCGCCCATGAAGGTGCCACAAATGCCCAAAATATGTATATGCATGCCCAGATTTTAGGGGGGCATCGGGGGTGACCCAGACTGCGAGCACTTGGGGCCGGTCACAATCGGTGGCCATGAACGACCTTGCCCTTGAAATTGCCGCTACCGCTGCCCGTTTGGTGGTCGAAGAAGGCCTGGCCTTTGGCCCCGCCAAGCACCGCGCCCTCAAAGAGCTGGGCCTGCCCACGCGTACCGCTTTGCCCACCAATGATGTGGTCGAGGCCGAGGTGCGGGACTACATCGCCTTGTTTTGTGCCGACACGCAGCCCGCCGAGTTGCTGGCTTTGCGCGAATTGGCAAGGGTCTGGATGCAGCGCTTGGCCGAATTTCGCCCGCACCTGGGCGGTGCGGTCTGGCAAGGTTGGGCCACGCGACTGTGTGATGTGGACTTGGCTTTGTTTTGTGACGACCCCAAATCGGCCGAAATTGCGCTCATCAACCAGAACCAGCGCTACGAGACACAAACTGTGCGTGGCCTGCATGGCGACGACGTGGAGGTGTTGAGCCTGCACAGTTTTTGTGAAGCCTTGAACGAAGATGTGGGTGTGCACCTGCGGATTTATGACTTGGACGATTTGCGCGGGGCTTTGCTGCCCGATGCGCAAGGCCGTTCGCCGCGGGGTGATTTGGCCGCTTTGGAGCGCCTGATGGCGGCATGAAAGACAATTCGAGCATGAATCAACCCAACGCAAACGAATCCAGACGCCACTTGATTTGGGGGGCAGGTGCCGCAGCCGCTGTTGCCGGGGTCGGTGTGGCCTTGTGGCGTTTTGAACCTCGGGACGTGGCCCATGCGGCGAGCCACCCCTTTTGGAGTCAGCAATTTGAGACGCCCTCTGGAGAAGCCTTGGTCATGGCCGCTTTTAAGGGCAAACCACTTTTGCTGAACTTCTGGGCCACTTGGTGCCCACCTTGCGTTGAAGAGTTGCCCATGATTGACGCCTTCTGGCGCGAAAATACAGCCAACGGTCATCAAGTTGTGGCTTTGGCCATTGATCAGCCCAGTGCTGTGCGCAAATTCCTGATCCGGCAAGCTTTGGGTTTTTCTGTGGGATTGGCGGGCCTTGAGGGCACGCAGTTGGCCAAATCCCTGGGTAATGCGGTGGGCGGCTTGCCATTTACGGTGTTTTTCAAGGCAGATGGAAGCATTTGGCGACAAAAGATGGGGCAACTCACAGCCGATGATTTGGTCCAATGGCGCAGCGCTACCCTTTGATGTACTACAAGTCGAACGCGCAGGTGCCAATGGCGAATGAAACCGCTCGTGCTTGTCAATTGACTGGCGCTGTTCGGTCAAGAAAAGGCAACTTCAAGGGACTTGACTGAAATTTGGTGTAAATTCGCTCCATTACGTGTGACCAAGCAATGGAGGATTTATGGATTTGCGCAAACTCAAAACACTGATTGATTTGGTGTCCGACTCGAATGTGTCGGAGCTGGAAATCACAGAAGCCGAAGGCAAGGTCCGCATTGTCAAGAGCATGGGCGTGGCCCAACCGGTGGTGATGCAACAAGCCGCTCCTGTGGCCGCAGCCCCTGTCATGGCCGCCCCCGTCGCCGCTGTGGAGGCCGCACCTGTGGTGGCTGCAGCGCCAGCCGGTCATGCCGTCAAGTCGCCCATGGTGGGCACTTTTTACCGCTCCTCCAGCCCTGGCTCGGCGCCATTCATCCAGATCGGCTCGGTGGTCAAAGAGGGCGACACCCTGTGCATCATCGAGGCGATGAAGATCCTCAACGAGATCGAATCCGACAAGGCCGGTACCGTCACCCAGATCCTGTGTGAAAACGGTCAGGCTGTGGAATACGGTCAGCCTCTTTTCATCGTCGAATAAAGCCACGGGGATTTCATGTTCAAGAAAATCCTGGTCGCCAACCGAGGCGAAATCGCCTTGCGCATCCAACGCGCTTGTCGCGAACTGGGCGTCAAAGCGGTGATGGTCTATTCAGAAGCCGACAAAGAAGCCAAATACGTCAAGTTGGCCGAAGAAGCCGTTTGTATTGGTCCGGCGGCTTCCCCGCTGAGCTACCTCAACATGCCCGCCATCATCTCGGCCGCAGAAGTCACGGATGCCGAAGCGATTCATCCCGGTTACGGCTTTTTGAGCGAGAACGCCGACTTTGCCGAGCGGGTCGAGAAAAGCGGATTCCAGTTCATTGGTCCCACGCCCGAGTCGATCCGCATCATGGGCGACAAGGTGTCTGCAAAGCAGGCCATGATCCGCGCAGGCGTGCCCTGCGTGCCCGGCTCGGAAGGTGAATTGCCCGACGACCCGGTGCAAATTCGCCGAATTGCCAAAGCCGTAGGCTACCCGGTCATCATCAAGGCCGCTGGTGGCGGTGGCGGTCGCGGCATGCGCGTGGTACATACCGAGGCGGCCCTTGTTAACGCTGTACAAATGACCAAGGCCGAAGCCGGTGCTGCATTTGGCAATCCGGCGGTCTACATGGAAAAGTTCTTGCAGAACCCTCGGCACATCGAGATTCAGATTCTGGCCGATAAGTTCAAGAATGCGGTTTATTTGGGTGAGCGCGATTGCTCCATGCAGCGTCGTCATCAAAAAGTCATCGAAGAAGCGCCAGCGCCTGGAATTCCCCGCAAACTGATTGAAAAAATTGGTGAGCGCTGCGTGGCTGCTTGCAAGAAGATCGGCTACCGCGGTGCGGGTACGTTCGAGTTTTTGTTTGAAAACGGCGAGTTCTATTTCATCGAAATGAACACCCGTGTGCAGGTGGAGCACCCAGTGACCGAATGGGTGACAGGTGTAGACATTGTCAAAACCCAGATCATGGTGGCTGCCGGTGAAAAATTGCCTTTCACCCAGCGGCAGATCGAAATTCGGGGCCATGCGATTGAATGCCGCATCAACGCCGAAGATCCTTTCAAATTCACGCCCTCCCCAGGACGCGTCACGTCGTGGCACATGCCTGGCGGGCCCGGCGTTCGAGTCGATTCTCATGTGTACAACAACTACTTTGTACCGCCGAACTACGATTCGATGATTGGAAAGCTGATCGTGCATGGCGACACCCGTGAGCAGGCCCTAGCCCGTATGCAAACCGCCTTGAACGAGACGGTGATTGAAGGCATCAGCACCAACGTGCCTTTGCACCGCGAGTTGATGGTGGACGCCAAGTTCATGCAAGGCGGCACCAACATCCATTATTTGGAACACTGGCTGAGCCAGCACAAGCGCTGACGCCTTATGTATGAACTGAGCCTTCTGTGCCCCGAAGACCGCGTGGACGTGTTGAGCGATGCGCTAGATGCCTTGGACGCGTTGAGTGTCTCGGTGGAAGATGCGGACGCTCAAACGTCCGCTGAGCAAGCCCTGTTTGGCGAACCCGGCATGCCGCCACCCAAAGACGGCTGGCAGCGTTCGCGCATGTTGGCGCTGTTCGCGCAAGAAACTTTTGCCCGGGAGGCTGCACTTTTGTTGGGTGCTCAAGACTTTTTTGAGGACTGCCAGTTGCTCGGCATCCAGACCGTGGAAGACCAAGATTGGGTGCGATTGACCCAGTCTCAGTTTGCACCGGTAGAAATCACCCCTGATTTCTGGATCGTGCCCACTTGGCATGAACCGCCGGCGCAGGCAAGTCAGATCATCCGTCTCGATCCAGGTCTCGCCTTTGGCACGGGCACCCACCCCACCACTCGCATGTGTCTGCGCTGGATTGCCTGTCACGGTGTGCAAGACCAGCGTGTCTTGGACTATGGCTGTGGGTCTGGAATTTTGGCCATCGGCGCAGCCAAATATGGTGCGTCGCGCATCGATGCGGTAGACATTGACGAGGCAGCCGTGACCTCGACCGAACTGAACGCCCAGGCCAACGGCGTTCGCTTGCAAGCGGGGTTGCCCGACAAAGCACAAGGCCTGTACCAGACGGTGCTTGCCAATATTTTGGCCACGCCCCTCAAAGTGCTGGCTCCTTTGTTGTGTTCTCACGTGGCACCTGGGGGCACGTTGGTTTTGGCAGGTATTCTGGAGCGTCAGGCGGACGAGCTTAAAGCCGCTTATGCCCCTTGGATTCGTTTAGAAGTGGCAGACTCACAAGAAGGCTGGATTCTGATGACAGCAGAGGTGCTTGCGTAGTCCGGCACGGCCACTTTTTTGCCTGACTACAATTTGGTCATGAACTCGATCACCCGTTGTCCTTCGTGCGCGACGCACTACCAAGTCGACAAAGCGGTTATTCATGCCGCTAAAGGGTGGCTTCGGTGCGGACAGTGCGGCCATGTTTTTGACAGCACCGGTTTGGTATTGTTTTGGAGGTCATCGGTCCCGGTCGCCAAAGAACCTTTGGGGGTGCCAAACCGCAAGGTCGACAAGGGTTTTGAGGCAGATCCGGAGGACGATCGACTGGTGCTGGACGATTTGCGCCAAAAAGTAAACCATTCCGTCGTCACGCCAATGGCCGGTGCTGAGCTGGACAGTTTTGAGAAAACCCTGTTAAGTTTCAAACCCAAGCTGCATGGACCTGCGTCTAATCCAATGGATGCGACTCTGACCACAGCGACAAGTTCAACAAAGGTCGCTCGCTTTGCCGTTTGGTCTTTGGCGCTGACTTTGGTCTTGCAACTGCTGTTTGTGCAAAGACATACGATGCCCCTCTATTGGCCTGAGAGTGAGTCCGTCATTCGCCAGTTGTGTCAATCAATAGGCTGCCAGGTCAGGCCACTGGAGGATGTCCAAGGCTTGATCATTGACAGCTCTGATCTGATCCAGCGCGGTGAGGGTCATGCTTTGCGTTGGACCGTGCGCAACGCCACTGCACATGAGTTGAGGATGACATCGCTGGAATTGACCTTGATGAATGGCCCCGAAAAAGTGGTCTTGCGCCGTGTCTTTTCACCTGAACAGACGGGTGCGCCCGAGGTTTTGGCCCAAGGCCAATCCTGGTCTGGTGAGTTGATTGTTCGTGTTGATGACGATTTGAAGTTCAGCGACTACCGTTTGCTGAGTTTTTATCTCTAAGAATAAGGTCTTCTAAGCTGAAGCAGTATCGGCACTAAAAAGCCCGGCACTGTTGCCAGTGACGGGCTTGGTGGCTAGCGCCTGAACTGTGAATCAGGGCTTTGCGGCCGAAGGAAACGGCCACGCAGCTTGAGGATTCAGAGTCGTTTGTGCAGCCGGGGCAGCGGGTGCTTTGGATGCCTTCTTTGCTGCTGGTTTTTTGGCCGCTTTTTTCACAACCGCTTTTTTGGCCGCTGGCTTTTTGGCTGCAGTTTTCTTGGCTGCGGCTTTTTTGGCTGGTGCGGCTTTTTTGGCAGGAGCAGCTTTTTTGGCTGCGGCTTTTTTGGCCGGTGCTGCTTTTTTCGCTGCTGGCTTTTTGGCTGCTACTGCTTTTTTAGCAGGAGCGGCTTTCTTAGCGGGAGCTGCTTTTTTCGCTGCTGGCTTTTTGGCTGCTACTGCTTTTTTGGCAGGAGCGGCTTTCTTAGCGGGGGCTGCTTTTTTAGCGGCGGGCTTCTTGGCTGCAGCTACTTTTTTAGCTGGAGCCGCTTTTTTGGCCGGTGCGGCCTTCTTTGCTGGAGCAGCTTTAGGTGCTGCTGCTTTTTTTGCAGTTGCCATGATTTTCTCCTTGATCAAGTTGAGAACTCAACGGAAAGGGAACGCTTGGTGCTTGTTGGATTGCACAAAGCGATCCATGGCGCTGGGGAGTTCCCCAACACCATGAACGCGGAAAAGCCACTCAGCTCAAAGTCCGAAGACTTTGTTGCGTGTGGCTTGAAGAGGGGTGACATGGAAAAGTCAGTCAGAAGATCAGTCCCAGGACAAGGCCCCGCCAGTTTGGTATTCGATGACCCGGGTTTCAAAGAAGTTGCGTTCTTTTTTCAGATCAATCATCTCGCTCATCCAGGGGAAGGGGTTCTCTTCGTTGGGGAAAAGAGCCTCCAAGCCAATCTGAGTGGCACGGCGGTTGGCGATGTAGCGCAGGTAGCCTTTGAACATCGAGGCGTTCATGCCCAAGACGCCGCGGGGCATGGTGTCTTCGGCGTACTGGTATTCCAATTCAACCGCTTTGAGAAAAAGGTCCTTGATTTCGGCTTTGAATTCGTTGGTCCACAGCTGTGGGTTTTCGAATTTGATAGTGTTGATCATGTCAATGCCGAAGTTGCAATGCATGGATTCGTCACGCAGGATGTACTGGTACTGCTCGGCCGCACCGGTCATCTTGTTTTGGCGACCCAGTGCCAGGATCTGAGTGAAGCCGACATAGAAGAACAAGCCTTCCATCAAGCAGGCAAACACGATCAGGGACTTGAGCAAGGTCTGGTCTGCTTCCAGGGTGCCCGTCTTGAAGTTGGGGTCCATGATCACGTTGATGAACGGGATAAGAAACTCGTCCTTGTCGCGAATCGATTTGACTTCGTTGTAGGCGTTGAAAATTTCGCTCTCGTCCAAACCCAATGACTCGGTGATGTATTGGTAAGCGTGGGTGTGGATGGCTTCTTCAAACGCTTGGCGCAACAAGAACTGGCGGCATTCAGGTGCCGTGATGTGGCGGTAAGTGCCCAGCGTGATGTTGTTCGCGGCCAGCGAGTCGGCCGTGACGAAGAAGCCGAGGTTGCGCTTGACCATGCGGCGCTCGTCTTCGGTCAGACCGTTGGGGTCTTTCCACAAGGCGATGTCGCGGTTCATGTTCACTTCCTGCGGCATCCAGTGATTGGCGCAGGTCGCCAAGTATTTTTCCCAAGCCCATTTGTATTTGAAGGGCACCAACTGGTTGACGTCGGTTTGACCGTTGATGATGCGCTTGTCGGCAGCATTCATGCGGCGTGGCGCTGCGGGGGCAGATGCGCTTGAAGACGGCGCAGCGGTGGTCGCAGAAAGGTCTGCACCAGTGAAGGAGGGCATTGCAGGTTGCAACGCGGGTTTGACTTGATCGTCCCAGGACAGCATAAAAAATTCCAGTTCTTAAATTATGAAAGCATGACCACAAATTGCAAAGCCGTTCATCCAATTAGGACACAGGCTGCACATGAAGTGTTGTTCCATTGCATCGAACAGCGCATGCGGATGCGCTGCACGGTGCAAGGCTCTTCACTGGCAAGCTTCGCAACCTGGATCGTCGATGGCGCAGAACTTGATGTCGGTGGCCGGCACAGCAGCCATTTGAGCTTGTGCAGCAGCGGCAGCGGCCTCGATTGCACCCATGCCCGAACTCGGTGCGCCCGATGCGGACACCGCGTTGTGCGAGCCAGCACTCACGGTCGATTTTTCAACTTGCGTGGCGCTCGATGTGCGCAGGTAGTAGGTGGTTTTCAGACCGCGCAACCAAGCCAACTTGTAGGTGTCGTCGAGTTTTTTGCCCGATGCGCCGGCCATGTAAATGTTGAGCGATTGCGCCTGGTCAATCCACTTTTGGCGACGCGCTGCAGCCTCAACCAACCAAGTGGTTTCGACTTCAAAGGCGGTGGCGTACAAAGCCTTGATGTCTTGGGGGACGCGGTCGATGGGGCGCAGTGAGCCGTCAAAGTGTTTCAGGTCCATGACCATCACGTCGTCCCACAAACCCAGACGCTTCAAGTCGCGTACCAAATAGCTGTTGATAACAGTGAACTCGCCCGACAGGTTGGACTTGACCGACAGGTTGCCAAAGCAAGGTTCGATCGAGGCGTCCACGCCAATGATGTTGGAGATGGTGGCGGTGGGCGCAATGGCCACGCAGTTGGAGTTGCGCATGCCATCCGACTTGATTTTCTGGCGCAAGGCATTCCAGTCCAAGGTAGCCGAACGGTCCACTTCCACATAGCCGCCGCGCTCGCGTGCCAGCAAGTCGATGGTGTCCAAAGGCAAGATGCCCTGGTCCCACAAAGAGCCCTTGTAGCTCGAGTATTGACCGCGCTCTTTCGACAACTCGGTGGAGGCCCAGTAAGCGTAGTAGCAGATCGCTTCCATCGACTGGTCAGCAAACTCGACAGCGGCTTGCGAGGCGTAAGAGATGCGCATCTCGTACAGCGAATCCTGGAAGGCCATCAGGCCCAGACCCACAGGGCGGTGGCGGATGTTGGAGTCCCGTGCTTTTTTGACCGCGTAGTAGTTGATGTCGATCACGTTGTCGAGCATGCGCATGGCCGTGGAGATGGTCTTTTTCAGCTTGTCATGGTCGAGGACCTTGCCGCTGGCGCTGTCTTTAAGGTGGCGTGCCAAGTTGACCGAGCCCAGGTTGCAAACAGCGGTTTCGGTGTCGCTGGTGTTGAGCGTGATCTCGGTGCACAGGTTGGAGGAGTGCACCACACCTGCATGCTGCTGAGGCGAGCGCACGTTGCAGGCGTCCTTGAAGGTGATCCAGGGGTGGCCGGTCTCGAACAGCATCGACAGCATCTTGCGCCACAGGTCGGTAGCTGGCACCTTCTTGCTAGGCTTGATCTCGCCACGTTCGGCTTTGGCTTCGTAGGCGGTGTAGGCTTTTTCGAAGTCGGCACCGAATTTGTCATGCAGATCCGGGCAGTCAGAGGGCGAGAACAAGGTCCAATCGCCTTTTTCCATGACGCGGCGCATGAACAAGTCTGGAATCCAGTTGGCCGTATTCATGTCGTGGGTGCGGCGACGATCGTCGCCGGTGTTCTTGCGCAGTTCCAGGAATTCTTCGATGTCCAGGTGCCAGGTTTCCAAATAAGTGCAGACCGCGCCTTTGCGCTTGCCGCCTTGGTTCACGGCCACAGCGGTGTCGTTGACCACCTTCAGGAAAGGCACCACGCCTTGGGATTCACCGTTGGTGCCCTTGATGTGGGAGCCCATCGCCCGCACACGCGTCCAGTCATTGCCCAGACCGCCCGCAAATTTGGACAGCAAGGCGTTTTCCTTGATGGACTCGTAAATGCCGTCCAGGTCGTCGGGCACGGTGGTCAGGTAGCAGCTCGACAGTTGGGGGCGCAAAGTGCCGCTGTTGAACAGGGTGGGGGTGGAGGACATGAAGTCGAACGAAGACAGAACTTCGTAGAACTCGATGGCGCGGGCCTCACGGTCAATTTCATTGACCGACAAGCCCATGGCCACACGCATGAAGAAAGCCTGAGGCATTTCGATGCGTTGCTTGCGCACGTGCAGGAAGTAACGGTCGTACAGGGTTTGCAGGCCCAGGTAATCGAACTGCAGGTCACGCTCAGGTTTGAGGGCTTTGGCCAGTTTGTTCAGATCAAACTGGGCCAGCTTGGCGTCCAGCAGGTCGTTGTCGATGCCTTTTTTGATGAACAGAGGGAAGTAGTTGATGTACTCCTCGGCCATTTGGTCTTGCGCCACTTCTTTG
>JBIKHW010000355.1:0-3571 GCA_044361935.1 Limnohabitans sp.
TCCATCAGAGGATCCACCCCGATCGTGCGAGTGTCCTGATAAACGGCTGTTCAGCGACCTTCGGCGCTCACATTTGCCTGTCCCGAAGGAGGGAGGCATCCATAGCATCTTGACCCGGGGTCCATGGTCTTTATCCCTTCGCACAGCGACTGAGCAATGCACTGGATCCCGGATCGAGTCCGGGATGACCAAAGGAAATGTCACCCCGGGCTTGACCCGGGGTCCAGGTCTTTGTCCCACCGCACAGCGACTGCGCAATGCACTGGATCCCGGATCGAGTCCGGGATGACCAAAGGAAATGTCACCCCGGGCTTGACCCGGGGTCCAGGTCTTTGTCCCTTCGCGCAGCGACTGCGCAATGCACTGGATCCCGGATCGAGTCCGGGATGACTACATATGGCGAGTCCGGGATGACTACATATTGCAAGTCCTGGATGACTACACATTGCAGGACCGGGATGACTTCATATGGCAAGACCTTGATGACCGGATGATCCAGTCAGCCTCCATGTTATTCATTTTTCACAAACCCGTCACATAATCAACACTTTGCCCGTTCGCCCTCGCTCCCCACGCCATGCAAACCCATTCCCTGTACGCAGCCATCGACTTGGGCTCCAACAGTTTTCGCCTCGAAATTGGTCAGATGGATGCAGGCCAACTGCGTCGGGTGGAGTACATCAAGGAAACCGTGCGCCAAGGCAACGGTCTGGACAGCGAACGCAATCTGAGCGAAGACGCCATGGTCCGTGGCTGGGAGTGCTTGGCACGTTTTGGCGAGCGGATTGCGGATTTTCAGCCCCATCAGGTGCGGGCCGTGGCGACTCAGACCTTGCGCGAAGCCCGCAATCGCGAGGTGTTTTTGGCCAAGGCCAAACAGATTTTGGGCTTTCCGATCGAGGTGATTGCAGGGCGCGAAGAAGCCCGCTTGATTTACCTCGGTGTCTCGCACCTGCTGCCGCAGTCGGACGAACGACGATTGGTGGTGGACATTGGAGGTCGCTCCACCGAGATGATATTAGGCCAACACGAAACCGCCAGCACTCTGGAGTCTTACCGCGTGGGCAGCGTCGCTTGGTCCATGAAATATTTCCCTGACGGCTTGTGGAATCCACAAGCCTTCAAGGCCGCCGAGATCGGGGCCATGGCCGTGCTCGACGAAGCACACAGCCTCTTCAACCACCAACACTGGGACAAGTGTTACGGCTCTTCAGGCACCGTGGGCGCGGTGTCCGATATCCTGACTCAGGCCGGCTGGCCCGAGGGGCGCGTGACGCGCGATGGTTTGAATTGGCTCAAAGAGCGATTGTTCAAGGCCCAAAAGCTGGACAACCTGCGCCTGGACGGTGTCAAGGAAGACCGAAAACCGGTCATCGGTGGCGGCCTAGCCGTGCTGCAAGCGGTGTTCGATTTGCTGCAAATCGATGAGATGCATGCCGCGCAGGGTGCCCTGCGCCACGGTGCACTGTACGACCTGATCGACCGCGAAACACCGCAAGATGTCCGCTCGTCCATGGTCAGTTGGTTGGCCCAACGCTTTGGCACCGATGAACAACAAGCCCAGAGGGTATCGCGAACGGCCCAGGGGCTGTTGCAAGCTATGCTGACTTCGGGGGCCGACATGCCTCAAAGCGATCGCCAACGCCATTTGCAAAAACTGCACTGGGCCTGCCAGCTCCACGAAGCGGGCATGCGCATCTCGCACAGCGATTACCACAAACACGGTGCCTACATTCTGGACAACACCGACCTGCCCGGCTTCACCCTGGACGAGCTGCACCGCCTGAGCCAACTGGTGTTGGGCCACCGAGGCAAGCTGCGCAAGCTCGAAGCCGAGCTGCAAAACACCCGATTTGTGCAACAACTCATGGCGCTGCGCTTGGCGGTCATCTTGTGCCATGCCCGGCGCGACCCAGATTTTTCGGGCCTGCATATCCAATGCGATGCGGACCGGCGCATCGTCAGTCTTCAGATGGACAACGATTGGGTCGAACTCTGGCCCCAATCGGCTCATTTGCTGCGGGAAGAAAAGAATGCCTGGCAAAAGACGGATTGGATTTTTCAGCTTCCGGTGAACTGAATTCCCCGTTTTTTTTGACCTGATCGCTTGCCCCTGAAAAATCAACGGTATAAACTGTATGCACCGTTAATTTTTCAAAGCTGATTTTTCATGAACGACGCATCCACTTCTGCAGTCCCCAGCAACACCTTGACCACGCCAGCGCACACGGACAAGCCCGCGGTCAAAGCCCCCGCCAAACCTGCTGCCAAGGCAGCCTCCAAGGCCGAGTCCACCTCCAAGATTCCCGTGAAAGCGCCGCTTAAAAGCGCCAGCCCAGCCCCCAAGCAAAAATCGGTCAAAACCGCTGCGGCCCAGGTAACCCCAATCGCCACACCCGCACCAGCCGCGCCCGCCAAAACCAAGGCCAGCACGACCCGCACGGCCAAACCACCTCAAGCCAAAGCTGCAGACAAGAAAAAGACTGCGACCCCAGCCAAGGCTGCCAAAGAGAAAAAAGTCAAAGTGGTGCGCGACAGCTTCACCCTGCCCAAGACCGAGTTGCTGCAAATCACCGAGATGAAAAAACGCGCCATGACCTTGGGCGTCGAAGTCAAGAAAAGCGAGCTGATCCGCGCAGGCCTGCAGGCTTTGGCTGGAATGGCCGACACCGCTTTCAAGAAAGCCATGGCCAACGTGCCGACCATTAAAACCGGTCGCCCTGCCAAAGACTGAAGGCCTTCAGCTCACAAGCGCTCAGGGCAAGTGACCGCCAAAAGCACGCATTGCGCCTGTCCTTCGCGGATGCGGTGGCGCAGCCACCACACCGCGCCTTTGCGGATGGCGCATGCAGCTTCGGGCATGCCCAGCAAGTGCGCCACCAAACCGCCCAGCGCCGGTTGGTGACCCACCAGCAAGACCGGATAACGGGCCTCGGGCCAGCCCGAGGTTTCCAGCACATCGGCCACGCTCGCCCCTGGTGACAACGCATCGCGCACTTTGTATTTGCGGCCCAAAGATTTGACGGTTTGTTCGGCCCGCACGGCCGGGCTGCTGAGCACCCGGGTGCCTTGCGGCAGCTGGGCGTCGAGCCATGTGGCCATACGTTCGGCCTGTTTGCGCCCTCGAGGTGTCAAAGTCCGCTGCATGTCGACTTCGCCGGGTTCGGCTTCATGGGTTTCAGCATGCCGCCATAAGATCAAGTCCATGGCGCTCACTCCCGCACAGGCGATGCGTCGTAACGCTGCATCAGCGCTTGCTGCGCACCGGGTCCCGGGGCCGTCATGCCCACACGATGGTACTGACCATCTGGCGCCAGGTCCCAGGCGTCGCGCCCATCGTGCAGGTAAGCAATCAAACATTCATCGATGATGCGCTGGCGCAGCAGCGGGTCGGTCACGGGCCAAGCCAGCTCGATGCGGCGCGTCATGTTGCGGCTCATCCAGTCGGCGCTCGACAGGTACAGTGATTCGTCCTGATCGGCGCAAAAGTAAAACACTCGCGAGTGCTCCAGAAAGCGGCCAATGACCGAGCGCACCCGGATGTTGTCGCTCAAACCCGCCACCTCGGCAG
>JBIKHW010000356.1:0-3562 GCA_044361935.1 Limnohabitans sp.
CAAACCCCTTGGCCCGGATGTTCTTGGCCATGCCATGGCCCATCAAACCCGAAGCGCCGATAAATCCGATGTGTTGCATGTGCGTCTCTGCTGTGTGGTGAAAGAGACATTCATTTTGAGACCAAGTGCCAGGCGTGGGTGTCGCCTGAGTGGCCGATCAACAAGCGGGTCTTTGTATGAAGTGCTTGCCCAGCCAGACACACCGCTGCTGCGCCAGCGGCGGGGTTTCAGTCCTGTCCCAGCAGCTGCGCAAAGCGGGCCAGGTCCACGTTGCCGCCACTCACAATGATGCCCACACGTTGCCCCTTGAGTTGGTCGGCCGCCTGAATGGCTGCAGCTAAAGACAAACACCCCGTGGGCTCGACCACCATCTTCATGCGCTCGGCGTAAAAACGCATGGTCTCAATCAGCTGGGCATCGGTGACGGTGTGCACTGCGTCCACCAGGCGACGGATGATCTCGAAGGTGATCTCGCCGACCATGGGCGTTTGCGCACCATCGGCAATCGTCATCGGCGTGGCAATGCGCACGCGTTGGCCCTGTTGCAAGGATTGCTGGACATCGTTGCCCGCTTCGGGTTCTACGCCGTAAATTTTGCAGTTGGGCGACAGGGCTTTGGCCGACAGGGCGCTGCCGCTGAGCAGGCCGCCGCCGCCCAGACACACGAACAAGGCGTCGAGTTCGCCCACTTCCTGAAACAACTCCAGCGCGGCGGTGCCCTGGCCACTCAATACGTCGGGGTGGTCAAACGGTGGAATGAAGCGCCTACCCTGTGCAGCGGCAATGCCCTGCGCAATGGCCAGTGCATCGTCCTTGTAACGGTCATAGCCCACCACTTGCGCCCCATAGCCTCGGGTTGCCGCCAACTTGGCAGGCGATGCGTCGTGCGGCATGACGATGGTGGCCGGAATGTCCAGAATCTGCGCCGACAAGGCCACAGCCTGGGCGTGATTGCCCGACGAGTAAGCCACCACCCCGGCCCGACGCTCGGCAGGTGTCAGCCGCGACAGCGCGTTGAAGCCCCCCCGGAACTTGAAGGCCCCCATGCGCTGGAAGTTTGCGCATGTGATGAAGACTTGGGCGCCCAGTTGCGCGTTGAGCGTGCGCGACTGCAGCACCGGCGTGCGGTGCGCATGCCCTTGCAGTCGCGCGGCGGCGGCCAGGACGTCTTCAAAAGTGGGTAAGTTGCTGGCATCGTGCATCGGTGAACCCTGCATGGTTGCAAAGTCAGCATGTTGACATGACTGGCCATTTCAAAATCATCCGCTTGCCACTTGTGAGACAAAGCCTGCGTCAGTCGCTGGCTAACATGGGCCATGCACCTGACTGTTTCAACCCCCGTTCAATCCCTCGCCGACACCCACCGCATCGAGGCCACACCGCTGACCGAGGCCACCCCTTGGGCCAGCACCTATGAGTTGATCCGTGCCAGTGCCGAGGTTCATGCCGAGCAGCCTGCGCTGACTTTTTTGCACACGGGCGAGCCCGGTGGAGCGTCTACCACCTGGACTTACCGCAGCTTGCTGCAAGGCATTCACCAAACCGCCAATTTGCTGCACGAGCTGGGTGTGGGCCCTGAAGATGCCGTGGGGGTTCTGTTGCCCGGCGGCTTGGCCTACCACCTGGCGCTTTGGGGCGGCGAAGCGGCGGGCATCGTGCAGCCGCTCAACCCGCTGCTCAGTGACGAAAAACTGCTGTCGCTGCTGCGGGCCAGCAATGCCAAAGTGCTGATCGCGCATGGCGCTGTGGACGACAGCCAGCTGCGGGCCAAAGCTTTGCGCCTGCATACCCAGTTGCCCAGTTTGAAGACGGTGTTGCTGGTCAACCCCGAAGGCGGTCCTCTTCAGGATGGCGACTCGCTGCCTGCAGGAGCGCAAGACTTCCATGCCTTGCGGGCCATGCAAGAAGCCGAGCACCTGGTCAGCCAACGGGTGTTTCAGCGCGTGGACATCGCGGCCTACTTTCACACCGGCGGCACGACCGGCGCACCCAAACTGGCCCGGCACAGCCATGGCGCACAGGTGTTCACCGCATGGGCCAACGCCATGATGCAGGGCTTTCGCGCGAGTGATGTGACCATCAACGGCTACCCACTGTTCCATGTGGCGGGTGTGTTACCCGGCGCCTTGTGTTCGCTGGCGGTGGGCATGCATGTGATCATCCCGACCGAGGCCTTGTTTCGCAACCGCGAGGTGGTGCAAAACTATTGGCGGCTGGTGGCCCACCACCGCTGCACGCTGATGTCGGGCGTGCCCACGGTGTTGGCGGCTCTGGCGGGTGTGCCGCTGCAGGAGGCCGACATCTCCACCTTGCGTGCCGTGCGCACGGGCGCTGCACCTTTGCCGCCCGAGCTGGCGCAACGCTTTGAACAAACCTTCGGTTTGCACATCAACGAAAGCCTGGGCATGACCGAAACCGCAGGCCTGAGCACCGTGGCCCCGCCGGGCCTGAGTGCGCCCGCAGGCTGCGTGGGTTGGCCTTTGCCGCATTCGCGTGTGCGCATCGTGGCGCTGAGCAGCGACGACCAGGCCACAACGAACACCCTTCCCTCAGGCGAAAAAGGCATGGTGCTTTACCAAGGGCCCAATTTGTTTTCCGGCTACCTGGATGCCGCAGAGACAGCCCGCAGTTTCACACCCGACGGCTGGCTCATCACGGGCGATGTGGGCTTCATCGACACACAAGGCCGCCTGCACCTGTCGGGCCGGGCCAAGGACCTCATCATCCGCGGCGGCCACAACATCGACCCCAAAGTGATCGAGGACGCCTTGGGTGCGCACCCGGCGGTGGCCTTGTGCGCCGCCGTGGGCGCTCCGGATGCTTATGCGGGAGAGTTGCCTGTGGCCTTTGCCACCCTCAAACCCGGCAGCCAGGTGACCGAAGCCGAGTTGCTCGCCTTCACGGCCGAGCGTGTGGACGAAGGCCCAGCCAAACCCAAATCGATCACGGTGCTGAGCGCCATGCCGGTGACCAATGTGGGCAAAATTTACAAACCCGAGCTGCGCACCTTGGCCACAGCGGCGGTGGTGCAGGCCATGGTGGAGCAGATCTGCAATGACCAAGCGATTGAGGCCGACATGCGCCCACGCGTGTTCACGCAAGGGGACCTGCCCGTCAGCGTGATCCTGCATCCACATGGCCAAGCCGAGATGCACCACGAACTGCAAGCCCTGATCGCCGCGCTGCCTGTGAAGGTGCTGGTGTCGACACAAGACGGAGCGCACTGACAGGTATTGCGCGCTCGCTCGAATGCCCAAGGTTTTAAAACGCCGAAACCGAAGGTGCACGTGTGTTCGACGTTGACGTCAACACCAACAACCAAGTGCGTGAAAACACCCAATAACCGCACCAGAGGGATCGCATGCACCCCGGCCAACGCATCGCCGATATCTCGCCTTCAATGACAGGGCGAGTGATGGTGGTGGATGACTGGCCGGGGCGGGGTTGGGTTTCAATGCTGAAAGCGCTTCAATTTATACATTCAGTTCAATGTGTATTTTCTGCTCAGAAAAAGCGCCATAGAAATCCGTCACACGCAAAACATAATTCATAGCCAAGACAG
>JBIKHW010000358.1:0-3558 GCA_044361935.1 Limnohabitans sp.
AGGCGTGTTCGACGACTGCCAGGACATCGTTAAGGCGGTTTCCAACGATCTGGATTTCAAGCGCCAATACAAAATAGGCACCGTGAACTCCATCAACTGGGCGCGTTTGCTGGCCCAGGTGGTCTATTACTTTGCGGGTTACTTTCAGGCCACCCAAAGCAACGATCAAAAGGTCAGTTTCACCGTGCCCAGTGGCAACTTTGGCAACGTCTGCGCAGGCCATGTGGCCCGCATGATGGGCCTGCCCATTGACCGCTTGGTGGTCGCTACCAACGAAAACGATGTGCTCGACGAGTTCTTCCGCACCGGCATTTACAGAGTGCGCGGCACGGCCGACACGCACGAAACCTCCAGTCCCTCGATGGACATTTCCAAGGCCAGCAACTTTGAGCGCTTTGTGTTCGACCTGCTGGGGCGCGATGCGGTCCAAACCAAAGCCATCTTTGGCGAAGGTTTGAGCCGCCAAGGCTTCTTCGATTTGTCGGCCGACCCACGTTTTACCCAAGCCGCTACCACCTACGGTTTTGACAGTGGCCGCAGCACCCACGCTGACCGCCTGAAGACCATACAAGATGTCTTTGCCACTTACGGCGTGATGATCGACACCCACACCGCTGACGGCGTCAAGGTGGCTAAAGAGCTCTTGAACCCACGGGTGCCGATGATCGTGCTGGAAACCGCTTTGCCCATCAAGTTCGCTGCCACCATCGTGGAAGCTTTGGGCCGCCAGCCTGAGCGCCCACCGCAGTTTGAAGGCATCGAAGCCTTGCCCAAGCGGGTGCAGGTCATGAAAGCCGATGTGGGTTTGGTCAAGGCCTACATCCAGCAGCACTGCGATTGACAGCCCATGAGCACCGCACCACGCGCCCCTTTGATGTCTTTGGATGATGCGCTGCAAGCGCTGCTTGCACGCATAACCCCCTTGACCGACGCCGAGTCGGTGGCCACCTTCGATGCCGATGGGCGTGTGTTGGCCGAGGACTTGGTGTCCGCCCTGCAGGTGCCAGCCTTTGACAACTCATCGATGGACGGCTACGCGGTGCGCAGAGATGATTTGTTGCAGCCGGGTGCCAAACTGCGTGTGAGCCAGCGCATTGCAGCCGGTCACACCGGGCAAGCTTTGCAGCCTGGGCAAACCGCCCGCATCTTCACCGGGGCCCCCGTGCCCGAAGGTGCTGACGCCATCGTCATGCAGGAGCAGGCCGAGACTGTAACCGAACAGCCCGATGCCGTGCGCTTTTCTGTGGTGCCCGAACCTGGGCAGTGGATTCGCAGAAGCGGCGAAGACATTCGCCAGGGCCAGACGGCTTTGCATCGTGGCCAAAAACTGGGACCTGCCGAACTGGGCTTGGCCGCAAGCTTGGGTCTGGCGCACTTGCCTGTTTTGCGCCGCCCCCGGGTGGCCTTGTTCTCGACGGGCGATGAGCTGGTCATGCCGGGCGATGTGGCCCCTCAGGACATGCTCCCGGGCAGCATTTACAACTCCAACCGTTTTTTTCTACGCACCTTGTTGCACCGCATGGGTTGTGAGGTGAGTGACCTGGGCATCGTGCCCGACCGACGCGAAGCCACCGTCGCTGCACTCAAAACCGCGGCCGACCACCACGACCTGATCCTGACCAGCGGCGGGGTGTCGGTGGGCGAAGAAGACCATGTCAAACCTGCGGTGCAATCTTTGGGTGAGCTGAATCTGTGGCAAATCGCGATGAAGCCGGGCAAGCCCTTTGCGTACGGCCAGGTGCGGCGTCAAACTGCTGAGGGCGTGGCCCACTTTGTAGGCTTGCCGGGCAACCCGGTGTCCAGTTTTATGACCTTTTTACTCTTGGTCAGGCCCCTGCTGAGACAAATGCAGGGCATGGTTGCGTCTGAGCCCCAAACCCAGCGCTTGCCAGCGCATTTTGCGTGGCCCAAGGCCGACAAGCGCCGCGAATTTTTGCGTGTGCGCCGCAATGCCCAAGGCGGGCTGGACCTGTTTCTCAATCAAAGCTCGGGGGTGTTGACCTCGGTGGTTTGGGCCGATGGTGTGGTGGACAACCCTGGCGGGCAGACGATTGAACCCGGTCAACTGGTCGATTTTTGGCCTTTTACGGAGTGCTTGGCATGAAAGTGCAGGTTCGCTATTTCGCCTCTTTGCGTGAAAGCATTGGCTTGTCGCATGAGACCGTCGAGACCCAGACGGCCGATGTGGCCGCTTTGCGCAGCGAGTTGATGGCCCGGGGCGAGCACTACCGCGCTTGTCTGTCGCCGGATCGTCCTGTGCGCATGGCCCTCAATCAGCTCATGGTGCAGGACAACGCCGCCCTGACCGAGGGCTGCGAGGTCGGCTTTTTCCCACCCGTGACCGGAGGTTGACGCCATGATCCCCCGAGTCAGCATCCAGACGAATGACTTTGACGTGTCCACCGAGTTGGCCGCCCTGCAGGGTCAGGACTTGCGGGTTGGGGCTGTGTGCAGCTTTGTGGGTACAGTGCGCGACACCCGGGCACTGACCGGACAGGCGAGTGATGAAGTGCAGGCCATGGAGCTGGAGCACTACCCAGGCATGACAGAAAAATCCATCGAAGCCATGATCGATGAAGCGCATCGGCGATTTGACTTTTATGCAGCGCGTGTGGTGCACCGCGTGGGTCGCTTGCTGCCTGCAGATCAGATCGTGCTGGTGGCCGTCACCTCGGCGCACCGGGGTGAGAGCTTCAAGGCGTGTGAATTTTTGATGGACTACCTCAAAACGCAGGCCCCGTTCTGGAAGAAAGAGCAAACCCCTGAAGGTGCGCATTGGGTGGACGCGCGCGTGTCCGATGATGTGGCTTTGGCCCGTTGGGGTATCCAGGCTCACAACGCCTGAGTCACGGTCCACCTTGGGCTGACAGCCTCAATGCGTGTAACGAGGGGGCTCGGTGGGAGCCATCGGGTTTTTGTCAGAGACTTTGACGGCGCTGCTCAAAGCACCCCATTCGGCTTTTTCGATGGCTTGCTTTATCAGGTGCACCATGCCATGCACCAGGCTGACTTGAAGGTGCAGCTGGCAAGCGCGGGCTTGGGCCGGGTCGGACTTGTCCTCAAAAGCAATCTCCAAAGCCCCGCCGGGCTTGATGGTCAAATGGGCATCGGTAATGAGCAGGGGCTCCGCCCCCAGTGGCCATTGGGTTGCACGGGTTTCAAAAGGGGTGGCAAAGTCCGCTTTTTTCAAAAATGCATCGCGTTTGAGTTCAGTCAGCAGATGTTGCGATGGTGCATCGGTCGCCGCCACCCCTGGCTGCGCAGCTTCCAGACGCACAGCCGATTGTTCGATGGCAGGCATCAATCGCAATGTCATGCGCCGTGTCAGCCAGAAACGAAACTCTTGCTGGTCCTGGGTGTTCAGGCGCAGCAACAAGCGATCTTGCCGCTCATCGTGGTGTACAGACAGTTGATGAATGTTCATGTCTTGATTTTAGGCAATAGTGAGTAGCGGCAAGGCCCTTGAAAATGCCTCTTTCAGCACAAGTTGCCAAGCATTGGAGATCCACACATGCGAATTGACAAACTCACCACCAAGTTCCAGGAAGCCTTGTCAGA
>JBIKHW010000357.1:0-3558 GCA_044361935.1 Limnohabitans sp.
CAGGTACTGGTGTAGAGGGTGTCGGCGTTGGGTGTGACCACTCGGCGGTCTTTGGCATTGAGCAGTTGGCGCGTGTGTGAAAACACATTGGCCCATCGGCGTGTCGATTCAGGGCCACCCGCTGGGTCGGCAAACTGCCCTTCAGTATTTTTGCGTGGACTGCTTGCTGCTTGCATGCGTGCTGTTTCGTACAGGGGCAGCGTGTAGAGGATGGCCTCTCTGGCCAGATCGTTGCGGTTCATGGGGTCAACTTTCTTTGCCACGTTGTACGGGGGGGAGGGTGTAGCGGCCGTTGAACATCTCTTGCCGCGGGTGGTACATGCGCAAAATCAGGTAGAAAGGTCCTGTTGGCGCGGGTAACCAGTTCGCATCGCCTTCGGCGGGGCACTCGTGCTGGATTTGCAACGTCAAGGAGTTGTCTTGACTGAGTCGCAAGCCCTTTGTTCGATCACCTATCGCATAACGACCTATCTGATTGCCCGCGAAATAACGGTTTTCACCATAAAGCGATACCGACCAAAAGGCGTCTGCCGGTGGCATGTGACCGTTCTCAAAGCGCAAGGTGTAGCCGTGCTGACCGTGCAAGGGCTCACTGTCGGCGTCGAAATCAGCCTGTGCGTAGATGGTTTCGGTGGCCGCCAAAGCGCCCAGCCCTTTCATGGCGACTGTGGCGCGCATCAGGATGTTGTCGCCCCAGACGCCCAAGTGTGGACTCCAGGTCCAGGGCTTTCGTGTCAAGTTGACGATGTGCTGCTCGATCAGATGCATTCCCTCTGCATGGGCCTGTCGCAAGCCCTCGCGAACACGCTCGCTGATGCGCTCCAACGCATCCAGCCCACCTGGTGGCAAGCGCAAGCTGCGCATCAATGGACGCAGGTCACTGGCGTTGGAGGGTAACCCGATCTCATCGACCGCTTGCAGCAGGTTTGCAAAGAAATCTTGGGCTGTATCGCCGCTGTTGTGCCATAGGTTCACGCACGACGGGCGCGGCCCGCTGCCTTGTAAGTGCACGCCATCTGCAAAAGCTCGTGCGTTCGGAACATCGGAGATATCACCCACCAGCGCCCGCCCCAGCAGCCAGACCAAGCGGGTGGGGCAGCGCACCACCCGCGCCGGATCTATGTCCGCAGGCATGGGGTCATCGGTGTGGATCAGCCACCAGTCCGCGCCTTCGGCAGGTGTGTTGCGCAGACCCACATTGTGGAAATTTTCGCTCCAAGCATCCAGCAGTTGCACCACGTAATAGCGGCCGTGATTCGGAGGAATGTGCAGTCGAACCGGAGAATTTCCAATCCAGATCCAAGCGTTGTAATACAACAGATCGCAAGAGGGCGTGACGATGTCGCGATCCTCGTGTGTCCAGGGTCTGTCACTGCCGTGGAACATCCCGAATGGACCGCGGCCGAAAGCCGGCTTGGCGCTGGGATCACTTTGCACCTGGCAGGTTCGAAGTACTTCGAGCAGGGGGTAGCCCCACAACACCAGAGGCTTGGCCATGGCCGCAGTCACCGCCGTCTGTGGTGATGCATTTTGTGAATTTGTATTCATGTTTTAAGCGTATTCAAACCGACTTGCTCTGACAACATCACAAACCCTGTAAGTGGCACGTGGGTGACAGCTTTTTCGTCACCTGTACGACACGGCCAGCCCGTTGGATGTATGCGGATGGACGCAGGCGCACTGACCACTCAGGGCGGGTGTTGGCGTGGCGGGTTGCTGGCCGATGGTTAGCGCTTGATCTGGATCAGCGCATCGGCTGCCACCACACCTTGCCCAGCCGGTTTGACGAACAAGGGGTTGATGTCGATGCCGGCGATGTATTCGCCCAAATCTTGTGCCAATGCCGCCAGCTTCAATATGGTGTCCACCAGCGCATCGACATCTGCCTTGGGCTGGCCGCGCGCACCGTCCAGCAAGGCGAAGGTGCGGATCTCGCGCACCATGGCCTCGGCTTCACTGCGGCTGATGGGCAACATCCTGAAGCTCACATCGCGCAGCACCTCGGCATAGATGCCGCCCAGACCGAACATGATGGCCAGTCCAAACAGGGGATCGTTCGTGACTCCCAGAATCACCTCTACGCCACCCGGAACCATGGCTTGCACCAGCACGCCGTCGATGCTCGCATGGGGCGCATGCTGGTGCGCATTGCGAAGGATCTCATCGTAAGCCAAGCGCACGGCATCGGCATCGCTCAGGCCGATGCGCACAGCCCCCGCTTCTGTCTTGTGTGCAATGTCGGGTGAGACCACTTTCAGGGCCACTGGAAAGCCGATGGATGTGGCTTGCTGCAAGGCCTCATCAACGCTCTTGGCCAGGGCTTCGGCTGTGACCGGGATGCCATAGTCGGCTAGCAGTTGTTTGGCCTCGTATTCGGTCAGGTCCTTGCGGGCAGTGGCCAGTTGCTGGCGCCGCAACGGGCGTGAGCAGTTGTGCATCGGCTCCAGCGCACGTTCGGCTTCGCGACGGCGGGCTGCGACAAATTGCCACATGGCCCCCATACCCGTGGCGCAGCGAACCGGGGTGTCGTAGCGCGGCACACCGGCTTCCAGCAATGCGTCATATCCCGCTTGTGTGGTGGCGGTGTCGGCTGTCCAGGATACCAACACCGGCTTGTGGGTCGCCACTGCTACCTCGGCTACCCATTGCGCCAGCTTGACACCCAAGAGGCCGGAGGCCGCTGCCAGGCACACGGCCATCATGTCCACGGCGGGGTCGTTCACAATCAGTCGCAAGGAGGTGATCAACTTGTCTTCTTCCGCAATGATGTTGCCCGTCACATCGATCGGGTTGTGCAGTCCGGCATAAGGCGGAAGCACCTGTTTTAAGGCTTCCAAGGTGGGTTCTGACAGAGGTGGTAGCTCCAAGCCAGCCGGAGCACAGTGGTCGGCCAGCAACACGCCCGCGCCTCCCGAAAGCGTGACCACGGCCACACGCGGTCCTGTGGGCTGGCGAGGCGAGAGCAGGGCCAAGGCGCGGTCGGCCAGGTCTTGCACGTCGGTGACCTCGATTGCCCCAGCTTGGGCAAAGGCGGCCTGATACAGCGCCGCGTCCCCGCCCAAATTGGCTGTATGGGAGGCGGCAGCGCGTGCACCGGCCTCGGAATTACCGACCTTCCACAGCAACCAAGGTTTACCGGCCCGTAAAGCCTGACGACCCACGTCGACGATGCGGTGGGCGTCCTTGAAACCTTCTACATAAGACACCACCATGCCCGTCTGAGGATCGTCTGCCCAAGCTTTCACCAGGTCGAGACTGGTGGTCTGCGCTTCGTTACCGGTAGATTGGTAGTGCTGGAAACCCAGTCCAGCATCGTTGGCCAGCATCAGCACGGTGTTGCCCCAAGCACCACTTTGTGAGCTCATGCTGATAGGTCCTTTTCGGTACCGCAGCCCATAAGGCGCACCAAAACCCAAGCTGAAACCCTGACCTATGCTGATCATGCCCTGACAATTGGGCCCCATCATGGCGATGCCATACCGATCGGCCATGTCCACCAGCGCCTGTTGGGCGGCCATACCATCGCCGCCCATCTCGGCAAAGCCTGAGGTGATCACG
>JBIKHW010000359.1:0-3550 GCA_044361935.1 Limnohabitans sp.
CTGATGTCTTTGGAGGCCTACACCAAGTGGCGCAAGGTCCACAAGCCCGAGGTGATCGCCCACCGCAAGCTGCGCAGCGTGCAACTGGGTGAGCACATCAACGTGCAGTTCGAGAGCGAAACCACCATCCGCTACCAGATCCAGGAGATGCTGCGCATCGAAAAAGTGTTCGAAGAAGA
Organism: Limnohabitans sp.; assembly: GCA_044361935.1. Lineage (GTDB taxonomy): Bacteria > Pseudomonadota > Gammaproteobacteria > Burkholderiales > Burkholderiaceae_C > Limnohabitans_A. Next base: position 180 of record JBIKHW010000359.1, read on the forward strand.
GGGCATCCTGCAAGAGATCGAGGCCTATGCCCCGCTGGTGCCGGATGGCAGCAACTGGAAGGCGACCATGATGATCGAGTACACCGACATCAACGAGCGCAAGCGCGAGCTGGCCAAGCTGATCGGCGTGGAAGACCGCATGTTTGTGGAGGTCGAAGGCCATGGCCGCGTGTACGCCATTGCCGACGAAGACCTGGACCGCGAGACCGACGAAAAAACCTCAGCGGTGCACTTCGTACGCTTTGAACTCAAGCCCGACATGTGCGCGGCCGTGAAAGCTGGCGCTGGCGTCAAGATGGGCTGCGACCACACGCACTACCCGTCTCACATCGACATCGCTCCCGACACGCTGGCCAGTTTGGCTGGCGACTTGAAATAAGTCTCGGCTTCAGAACCCCAGCAGCGCCGGGTCACCCTGACCTAGGCGCAAGACTTGAGCTGGCTCATCGGTCATGTCGATCACCGTGGTGGCTTGCAAAGAGCAGGCCCCGGCGTCAATGACCGCACCCAGCTGGTGTTCCAGCCGTTCGCGGATCTCCTGCGGGTCATTCAAAGGGTCACCCTCTGTGGGCATGATCAAAGTGGCAGCCAGCAATGGCGCTCCATGCAGGGTCAGCAGCTCTTTCAGCACTTTGTGATCGGGCACACGCAAGCCAATGGTTTTGCGTTGGGGGTGGCTCAGGCGGCGCGGCACTTCCTTGGTGGCTTCCAAAATGAAGGTGAAGGGCCCGGGGGTGGCTTGCTTGATGGCGCGAAACTGCCGGTTGTCCACCCGCGCATAGTTGGCCAACTCACTCAGGTCACGGCACAGCAGCGTCAGGTGGTGCTTGTCGTCCACGCCCCGGATGCGGCGCAGTTGGTCGGCAGCGTTTTTGTCGTCCAGATGGCAGACCAGGGCGTAGCTGGAGTCGGTGGGCACGGCCAGTACTTTGCCTTGGTTGAGTAACTCCACCGCTTGCTTGAGCAGGCGGGCTTGGGGGTTGTCGGGATGAACGGTGAAAAACTGGGCCATGGGTGCGTGCTGGGTTGCCGGTGGTGATCGTTTAGAGGTAGATGGGGGCGAAGTCCCCCATAGGAAGAGCTTCGCTTCAGGATTCTGGCGGCTGGATGGCGATGCGGTTCTCCCGCACGGTGAGCCAGGCCCCCAAAGCCCCACACAGGGCCACCAGCCCCATGCCCACAAAGGTCCACTGGTCGGGCAGATGGTTGAACACCACCCAGCCGCCTAAAACCGCAAAGCCGATTTGCGCGTACATATAAGGCGTGAGGGTGGCTGCTGGGGTTCGGCCATAAGCCAAGATGAGCAAGAAATGCCCGATCGAAGCCAGCACACCCATGAGCAGCAGCTGCAACCAGACGGTCCAGTCTGCGGGCATTTCCCACACAAAGGGCAGCAGCAGCGTGGCCATGCCCGTGCCGATCCAGCCGGTGTAGAAGTGGGTGGTGATGGGGTCTTCGGTCTTGGCCATCTTGCTGGTTAACAGCTGAAAGCCCGAGTTGGTGCCCACCAGCATCAGCGGCAGGATCACCGTCCAGTCAAAGTGTTGGCTGCCAGGGCGGATGATGACCATCGTGCCGATGAAGCCGCCCAGCACCAGCAGCCAGCGCAGCGGGCGGATTTTTTCCTTCAGCATCCAGGCCGCCAGCAAGGTAATGATCAAGGGGGACAACATCGAGATGGCGGTGAATTCGCCCACCGGCATGTACTTGAGGCTCAAAAAAGCCAGGATGCTGCAAGCAAACAGCAGCAGGCCGCGGGCCAGCTGAAATCGGGGGTGAGCGGTCTGTAAGACGCGGCGGCCACGCCCTGGCCAGACCACTGCCGTGGTGATGACGGCCTGAATGGCGTAGCGGAACCACAGCGCCACCAGCACCGACAAGCCTGCACTCACATGCCGGGTGGTGGTGTCCAGGGTAGCAAAGCAGGCGGTGGCCAGGACCGCAAAGCCGATGCCCTGAAGGCTGGCGTGTCGGTGCGTCGGGTTCACTGAATGCGGTCGGCCAGCAATTCCCAAACAGGGGTCAGTTGGCCAGGCAGATAGGGCAGGGTGCCCAGGTCGATGCGGCTTTCTTCGGGGCTGTGAAAGTCACTGCCGCGCGAAGCCACCAGATCGAATTCGAGCGCGGTTTCGGCATAGCGCACTGCATCTTGTGAGGAGTGGCTGCCGGTGATGACCTCCACACCGCGCCCGCCGTGCGTCTTGAATTCGCTGAACAGCGCGTATTCTTCGTTGGGTGTGAAACCGTAGCGTGCCGGGTGCGCAATGACGGCAATGCCACCCGCTTCGGTGATCCATTGCACCGCTTCTTGCAGCCGGGCCCAGCGGTGCGGCACGTAGCCGGGTTTGCCTTCGGTCAGGTATTTGCGAAACACCTCCGAGGTGTCGCTGCACACACCCGTTTCGACCAGGTGGCGGGCAAAGTGGGTGCGCGAAATCAGCTCGGGGTTGCCCACGTAGTGCAGGGCGCCTTCGTAGGCGTTTTTAATCCCGACTTTGGCCAGGCCGTCTGACATTTCTTGGGCGCGTTCCTTGCGCCCACCCCGGGTGCGGCGCAAGCCGGCCACCAGGGCGTTGTTGTGCGGGTCAAAACCCAGGCCCACGATGTGCACCGTCTGGTGGGCAAAAGTGACCGAAATTTCGGTGCCGGTGAGGTAGGGTAGGCCTTGTGCACGGGCCGCGGCCAGAGCGCGGTCTTGCCCGCCCACTTCGTCGTGGTCCGTCAGCGCCCACAGTTCCACACCGTTGGCTTTGGCGCGTTCGGCCAGAACTTCGGGGGTGAGGGTGCCGTCGGAGATGACGGAGTGGCAGTGCAAGTCGGCGTTCATCATGCAGACCATTTTAGGCGCATGCCGCTGGTTCAGGGCAAGCAACAGCCCTGCAGTCCTTCGGGCTGATGCCTGTGGCCGATAATCCGGGCATGACCACGATGCAGACTTTTGCGGAGCCCCAGCCATGGCACTGATGATCACCGACGAATGCATCAACTGCGATGTGTGTGAGCCCGAGTGCCCCAACGAAGCGATTTATTTGGGCGAAGAAATTTACGAAATCAACCCGTCCAAGTGCACCGAGTGCGTCGGCCATTTTGACGAGCCCCAGTGTGTTCAGGTGTGCCCGGTGGCCTGTATTCCTGTCAATCCGCAGCACGTCGAGAACCAGGAATCGCTCTGGGCCAAGTACCGCCGCCTGCAGGCGCAGTGACCGGACCAAGGCCCCTTCAATCGGGTTTGGGTGCACCCATTTCGGGTGCCTCGGCATTCGGAGCTTTGGGCGGACGCGGAGGTTTGGGCCTGGGCGGCTTGCTGGTGTGGATGCGCACCATGGCTTTTTCCATGTCACCCGCCAGCAGCAACGGCAATGCGGTCAGTG
>JBIKHW010000064.1:0-11549 GCA_044361935.1 Limnohabitans sp.
AGCCAAATGCCAATGCAAGCCCACAGGCCCAGCTTCAGCTCAGCCAGGCTAGGCACGCCAGGCACGGCCAGCACCATGCCGATCAGGGCGCAAAAAACGATCAGTTGAACCACGCGCGGTTTGGTCAACGCGTAGTACTGCTGCCAGGCAGTCAGGGGCAAACGGGCGGTGGCGACAGTCATTCGGAAAGCTTTTTGGAAAGGACAGGAGACCCTGAATTATCAACCCGGCTGACACTCAAAGCCCAAGTCAGGGTCAAGGCCATAGCCGCAGCACCACCGGTATGCATCACGGCGGCCAATAAGGGCCAGCCCAGAACCACGTTGCTCAGCCCGGTGACAAACTGCAAGGCGCACAGACCCAACAGCCAACCCCCAGCCGACTGCAAGCCCGGCTGCCGCCGCAAGCGCCAGCACAACCACAGCAGCACAGCCAACACCAGCCAGGCGGCCGAGCGGTGCACAAAATGGATGGATACCAGCGATGCGAACGGCAACAGTTCGCCCGTCGGGGTGTAACCCAGTTCACGCCAGACGCTGAAGCCTTGCCAGTTCATCTCGGGCACCCACTGGCCGTGGCAGGTGGGAAAATCCGGGCAAGCCAACACTGCGTAATTGGTGCTGACCCAACCACCCAAGGCAATTTGCAACCCCAGTAAAACAAAGCCTGCCCACAAACCGAGGCGCAACACCGAGGGCAAAGGCCGCGTGCCTGCGCCGTCATAGCGCACGGCTTGCGCCATCAACAAAACCAACAAGCCGATGCCGCCCATCAGGTGCAAGGTAACGATGGCTGGAAACAGTTTCATGGTCACCGTGAGGGCGCCAAAAGCCCCTTGCATGCAGACCCACACCAAGGTCAATGTAGGCAACCAGGGGCTGACCTCCCGGCTCTGTCGGCGCAGCCACCAGGTCATGGCGGCCAAAGTCAAAATCAAGACCCCCACGCCGGTGGCCAGGTAGCGGTGCACCATCTCGATCCAGGCCTTGCTCTTGGTCACGGGCCCCGTGGGCATGGCGGTCTCGGCGGCCTTGATTTCGGCTTTGGCACCGATGGGCGTGGCGCTGCCGTAGCATCCCGGCCAATCGGGGCACCCCAAACCGGAGTCGGTTAGCCGGGTAAAGGCCCCGAACAGCACCAAGTCAAAAGTCAAAAACAGGGTGATCAGTGTCAGGGCCTTGAGTCGGCCCGATGACGAGGCGCGGCGCTGCTTCCACAGCCACCATCCCAATGGCAAAGCAGCCACCGCCAGACCCACGGCCATGAGCTCCAATAGGGGCTCAAGGTTATACAGCTCAACTTCGGTCATGCCTCAACGCCCCGCATTGTCCCAAGACGATGAAGCCTTGAGCAATCGGTTCAAGTCGCGCTTGGCTTTGGAGGCACCGGGCACATCCATGTTGGCCGGGAAACGCATCATGAAGTTGCCCATCGGGTCGATCACGTACAAATGGTCTTGCAACTGCTGGCCCAGGGCCGGGCTGATCCAGCTTTGCACCGTGGCCGTGTCCAGTCGCAACACATGTGCTTGGTTCAAAGCTGGCAAGAGGCCAGGGGCAACGGCCGCGTCGTCAGTGACCAACCAGACGCGGTCCAGGCGGTCCTTTTCGCGGCCCAGAATTTCACGCAACTGGCGCTGGAAATACAGGTTTTGCTGGCAGCGCTCATCACAAGTCCCTGACGCTACCGTCACCAGCAACCATTGGCCTTTGAGGCTTGCCAGCGTGACCGGTTCGCTTTGCAGGTTTTTGGCGCTGACTTGGGGCATGTCTTTTTGCGGCTGGATCAGCTCGCCATAGACACTACGGCCTTCGGGCCGGATCACGTAATAAGTGAAATACGAGGCGATGACCGGGGAGGCGCAGATCAGCATCATGGCGATCATTTTCCAGCGGCCCATGCGGGTGCGCTGGGCATCGGCCTGCACTACAGCGCCCGGGCTGGGCATGTCGTGCACCGTCATGGCCAGAGGGCTGTCAGGCGGGTCGTTTTTGGCGGCGGGGTTGGACAATTTGGAACCAGACATAAAGTAAACCGATCAAGCCACTCAGGCCAAACCATTGAAAAGCGTAACCATGGTGCTTTTCGACACCACTGGCCACCACTGGCCATTCGCGCAGCAGACCCTCGGAGGGTCCGCCAGACTGCAGCAGTGTGACTTCGAGTACCTTCAAACCCGTTTCTTGCCGGTAGGCAGTCAGCTCGAGATTTTGCCGTATTGGCCCCGTCTCGGTCCCACCGAAGTCGTAGAGCCTTGAAGGCCATGGGGCCAAATGACCTTGCACTTGGACTCGGCCTTCAGGCGTCTGCACTGGTGGCAGAGCGGCGCGGTTGGTGAAAGAGCGCTGTGCCCAGCCGCGCTGCACCACCAAGACCTCGTTCGTGCCTTCGATCTGCAAAGGGGTCAGCACAAAAAAACCGGGTTTGGCATTCATTTGCCGGTTGTCGAGATGCACCGTGTGCGTTGGCATCCAACGTCCCGTCACCACCAATCGGCGGTGAATCAACTCGCTGCGCTGCGCCATACCTTCAGGCCCGCCACTCAGGGTGCGGCCGTCCAGCGCCTCTTTGCTCGCCTGCTGCGTGCGTGCGTCTTGCAAAGTGGTTTTCTCTTGGGCCCTACCGAGCTGCCAAAGCCCCAGCGAGAAGGTGATAGACACTCCCACGGCTGCCATAGCCAGCACCAACCATCTTTTCCAGCGAGGGGGTTTGTCAGTCATTGGATAATGCGTTTATGAAAATTCTTGTCGCCATCGCGTTTCTTGCTATTTTGGTCAGTCTGGGTTCGGCCCTGATGTACATGATGCGTGGCGGCACCCCGCCCGCCGAGGGCCAAGCGCCTAAAAAGGGCAACATGGCCACAGCGCTGGCGTTTCGTGTCGGTTTTTCTATTGTCCTCTTCATTTGTGTTCTGCTGGCCTGGAAGATGGGCTGGATACAACCCACAGGCATTCCCCCTGGAGCTTGATTTTTACTTCGCTCTTGCGGACCCCCGCCATTCCCATCAGATCTGCCCTTTTTAGCGCTGCTCAACTCATCAACAAAAAAGCGCCCTTGGGCGCTTTTTTGTTGGGGCCAAGGGCAGGCTTACATCCAATACACCAGGATGTACAGGCCCAACCAGACCACGTCCACGAAGTGCCAGTACCAGGCCGCCCCCTCAAAGCCGAAGTGACGGTCTTTGGTGAAATGGCCTTTTTGCAAACGCAGGGTGATGAACAACAGCATCAACATGCCCACGAACACGTGGAAGCCATGAAAACCCGTCAACATGTAGAAGGTGGAACCATAAATGCCTGAAGACAATTTGAGGTTCAAATCGTTCCATGCGTAGGCGTACTCGTAACCTTGTACGAACAGGAAAATCAATCCCAAAATCACCGTCATCCACATGTACATGATGGTTTTGCTGCGATTGCCCACTTGCAAGGCATGGTGGGCGATGGTCAAGGTCACACCCGAGGTCAAGAGCAAAGCGGTGTTGATGGTGGGCAACCAAAAGGGCCCCATGGTTTTGAAGGGCTCGACGAAGCCGGCTGGCGAAGTGGTCGCCCCGGGCACCACGCTAGGCCAAGCGGCTTTGAAATCAGGCCAAAGCAGCGCATTCTCCAGGCTACCGAGCGCCGGAATTGAATGCGAACGGGCCCACCACAATGCGGTGAAGAAAGCGCCGAAGAACATGACTTCGGAGAAGATGAACCAGGTCATGCTCCAACGGTAGGACAAGTCGATTTTGCGACCGTACATGCCGGTTTCACTTTCGTGCACGGCCTCAGAGAACCACTGGTACAAGACAATCAACCACCAGGCCATGCCGAAGAACAGGCAATACATGCCCCATCCCGAACCATTGATCCATTGGCCTGCACCCAGGATAACGAAGAACAAGCCAATGGCCGACATGACCGGGTGGCGTGACTCGTGCGGGACATAGTAGTAAGGCGTGGTGCCGTGTGCTGCTGAACTCATGGGAACTCCTGCTCTCTCTTCTATCGAAATCTTTTTTTGGCGGTTACAGGCCAGTGGGCTGAGCCACGACCCAATTGACCAGGGCTATCAACCCCAGTACGAACAACAATGCCGCGCCGATGGCCACACCAATGATGTGGAACGGGTTGAGCTTTTCTAAGTCTTGCTGGTATTGATCGTTCTTGCGCAGGCCAACAAATGACCAAAGAACGGCCTGGATGGTGCGCAACCATGGCGTTTTGGAAACAGGCACTTCGGGTGTGCTCATGAGCCCAGACCAGTCTTGATCGGCAATGGCTGCACAGCTGCTGCCAATGGCGCTGTCGGTGCAGCCGGTGTCTTGCCACCCACCTCAAAGAAGGTATAGGACAGCGTGATGGTGGTCACGTCTTTGGACAACTTGGGATCAATCACAAAAGCGACGGGCCAGGATTTTTTCTCACCAGGTGCCAAGGTGTATTCGTTGAAGCAAAAACACTCCAACTTGTTGAAATGGCTGGCAGCTTGCTTGGGGGCGTAACTGGGGATGGCCTGTGCAGCCATGCGACGGTTTTGCACGTTTTGAAACTCATACATCACCGTGCTCAGCTCACCCGGATGAACCTGCATGGAGCGCATTTCTGGTTTGAACTCCCAAGGACCGCGCACATTCGCATCAAACTCGACGGTGATGGTGCGACTGGTGTCCACTTGGCTGTTGCGCAGCAGCTGCGCGGCTTGCGCGGCTTTGGCGTTACCCGGCACTTGGGTTTCAGAAATGGACAGGACGTTGATGCCCGTGATTTCGCATATGGCCCTGTAGATCGGCACCAGCGCATAACCGAAGCCGAACATGCCAGCGGTGATGATCGCCAGCTTGCCCACCATCTTCAGATTCTCTATGCGCAGGTTCATTAAGCTCTTTCAGGGGTTGAGAATCAACAACTTGGCCACAAAACCGAGCAACACGGCCAGTGCCACCGAGGCCAGGATCAGGCCCAGACGCAGGTTACTTTTCTTTTGCTCGGGTGTCATGGCCATGGCAATCAACCAATCACGCGGGTCGCAGTGGCGTCCAGCTTAGGTGGGTTTTCAAAGGTGTGGAATGGGGCTGGCGAAGGAACTTCCCACTCGAGACCTTCAGCACCTTCCCAAGGCTTCTGAGGCGCTTTTTCGCCCTTGCCCATCATGGCAGGCAACACAATGAACAGGAAGAAGTAAACCTGTGCAAAGCCGAAGAAGAAAGCACCGACCGAAGCGATCATGTTGAAGTCGGTGAACTGCATGGGGTAGTCGGCATAGCGACGGGGCATACCGGCCAGACCCAAAAAGTGCATCGGGAAGAAAGTGATGTTGAAGGAAATCAGCGACCACCAGAAATGGATCTTGCCGCGTGTTTCGTTGTACATCACACCGGTCCACTTTGGAATCCAATAGTAAACACCTGCAAACAGGGCAAACAGGGAACCCGCCACCAGCACATAGTGAAAGTGGGCCACCACGTAATAAGTGTCCTGCAACTGGATGTCGATGGGGGCCATGGCCAGAATCAGGCCAGTAAAACCACCCATGGTGAACACGAAAATGAAGCCCACAGCAAACAACATGGGGGTTTCAAAGGTCATGGAGCCGCGCCACATGGTGGCAATCCAGTTGAAGATCTTCACAGCGGTCGGCACGGCAATCAGCATCGTGGCGTACATGAAGAACAACTGACCTGTGACCGGCATACCGGTTGTGAACATGTGGTGCGCCCACACAATGAAGGACAGGATGGCGATGGACGATGTGGCGTACACCATGGATGCGTAACCGAACAACTTCTTGCGGGCGAAGGCAGGCACGATCTGACTGATGATGCCGAAGGCCGGCAAGATCATGATGTACACCTCAGGGTGACCGAAGAACCAGAAGATGTGCTGGTACATGACCGGGTCACCACCACCAGCGGGGTTGAAGAAGCTGGTGCCAAAGTGACGGTCTGTCAAGGTCATGGTGATCGCACCGGCCAACACGGGCATCACGGCGATCAACAAGTAAGCGGTGATCAACCATGTCCAAGCGAACATGGGCATCTTCATCAAGGTCATGCCGGGAGCGCGCATGTTCAGGATGGTCACGATGATGTTGATCGAACCCATGATGGACGAGGCACCCAGGATGTGCATGGCAAAGATACCAGCGTCCATGGAGGGGCCCATTTGCAGAGTCAGAGGAGCGTAAAGGGTCCAGCCTGCTGCAGGTGCGCCGCCAGGCATGAAGAATGAACCGACCAGCATCAGAGCCGCGGGAATCATCAGCCAGAAGCTGAAATTGTTCATGCGGGCAAAGGCCATGTCGGACGCGCCGATTTGGAGCGGCAGCATCCAGTTCGCAAAGCCCACGAAGGCCGGCATGATCGCGCCGAACACCATGATGATGCCGTGCATGGTGGTGAACTGATTGAACAGCTCAGGGTTCACAATTTGCAAGCCGGGCTGGAAGAGCTCGGCACGGATACCCAGCGCCAGAACGCCGCCCACCATGAGCATGGCAAAGCTGAACAGCAGGTACAGGGTACCAATGTCTTTGTGGTTGGTGGCATACACCCAACGACGCCAGCCCGCAGGCGCGTGACCGTGGTCGTCATGGGCATGATCGTGATGGTCTAGAACGGCACTCATCTTGATTTCCTTTGATTGCTATACGGTACGGCTTATTTGCGAGCGGCCAGAACTTCAGCCGGCTGCACGATTTGCCCGGTCTTGTTGGACCAGTTGTTTTTGGTGTAAGTGATCACGGCGGCGATTTCAGTGTCCGACAACTGCTTCCATGCAGGCATGGCACCGTTGTTTTGACCGTTCAACAAAACGGCAATTTGTTTGGATTTGTCTGCGTCTAGGACAAGTGAGGAACCGTCAAGGGCTTTGATGGAACCCGCCGCTTTACCGGTGGCTTGGTGGCAGGCTGCGCAGTTAGCGGCATACACTTTCTCGCCGCGCTTGGACAGGTCATCCAGCGCCCAGACTTTGGCTGGATCATCGGCTTTTGCAGCTTGCTTTTTCTTCTCGGTGTCGACCCAGGCAGCGTAATCAACCGCAGACAAGACCTTCACATGGATGGGCATGTAGGCGTGTTCCTTGCCACACAACTCGGCGCACTGGCCGTAGAAGTCACCGGTTTTCTCGGCGCGAAACCAGGTGTCACGCACAAAACCAGGAATCGCATCTTGCTTGATGCCGAAGGCCGGCACCATGAAGGCGTGGATCACATCGTTGGCGGTGGTGATCACACGCACTTTCTGACCCACGGGCACCACCAGAGGGTTGTCCACCTTGAGCAGGTAGTTGTCACCGGCTGGCTTGCCAGCGTCAGACATGGCTCGGTGCGAGGAATCGAGCGTAGAGATGTAGCTCAGGCCCTCACCTTGGCCCTTGATGTAGTCATAGCCCCATTTCCACTGGTAGCCGGTGACTTTGACGGTCAAATCGGCGTTGGTGGTGTCTTTCTGAGCCACGAGCACTTTGGTGGCGGGCAGGGCCATCAGGATCACAATCAGGAAAGGCACAGCAGTCCAGACCACCTCGACGGTGATGGATTCGGTGAAAGAGGCGGGTTTGTGCCCCACCGACTTGCGGTGCTTCCAGATGGAATAGAACATCACCGCAAAGACCGCGACGAAGATCACCGTGCAGATGATGAGCATGAACCAATGCAGCCATTGCTGCTCTTCAGCAATCCGGGTCACCGGGGGGTGCAAATTGAGCTGATTGACCGCTGGGCCGCCCGGCAAGTCATTGACAGCTTGAGCCGCCGTAGCCACCCAAGCGCCTGCAAAAATGCCCGCGCGAGATAGCAGCGAAGCCAATTGGTTGGAAATATTCTTCATGGTTCTCACTAACTTCCAAGACTCTGTTGAACTCACACCTAAGACCTGACCGGACAGTACCGGTTGGCCACACGGCATCACGCTGAGCGCAATGCCTTCCTGATTTCTCGCGCCAGCACATGCCGGAGCTCGGGCCTGACAAAGCGCCCCACCTCAATCGTTTGACCTTGACCCGACAACTCAATCAGGCTTTGGTCTCCGGACTTGGGCTCAACCCGCACCCATTGGCGCGCGAATTCAGCCCTCTCCAGGCGGCCCGCCGTTTCCAGCTCGACCACCAGGTTGCTGCCTTGCAGCGAAATCATTTCACCATCTGCAGCGTGACGGGCATAGGCCAAAAAAGCCAGCCCCACAACTACCACCTCCAGGCCTGCGAAGGCCAGCACCAAAGTGGCCCCTTGCATCCAGAAGAACACCCCGATGCCCAAGGACAGCGTGCACAGAGACAGGTACATCCAGCCCAACTGGGCTGGCGTGACCGAGCAATTGCGTTTGAGCCGCCAAAGAACAGCAGGGCCCGACACTTGCGCGAATTGGTAAGTCTGATTTGACATCCGTCAACTTTCAATAACCTAACACCCTGTCAAGCATGTCTTATGGTCAAAACGCGCGAATTTTACCCGAGATCAAACCATGTTTTGAGGGATCTCAAACTTTGCCACCTATACCCCCACCCGAATGCAGCATAAGCCGCATCTGATCCAGTTCGATTTCGGTTTTTGCAGCCATTTTCATTCGCGGCTGAGGTTTCAGGGCGTGACCGTAAACGATCTCGAAGCCCAAGGACAGGCGTCCGCCCTCCTCGGGACGGGCCAGCGCCAGCAAAGCCTCAGACAATCGTTCACGCCAATGTCGCGTGCGCAAACCCTGAAAGCGCTGCACATGCAAATTTCGCCCCAGTCCGCGCAACTCGGCCAGTAAAGTGTCAGGGCCGGCATACGTCAAGGTGATGCGCTCCATGTCCATGACCGGCTCGGCAAAACCGGCCTCCACCAGCATGTCACCCCAGTCGTGCATGTCGGTGAACGCGTGTGCGGGTTCGGGCCAGCCGGCCCGGGCATACACCTGACGCAAATCGCGCAACGTATCGGGGCCCAGGCAAGAAAACATCAAAAAACCATCGACGCACAAGGCCCGGTGCCAGGTTTGCAGCAAGGCCTGGGGCTCGGCGCTGACATGCAAGTGCATGTTGGCCCACAGCATTTGCGCTGAGTGATCGGGCGGCAAACCCTCGTGCCGTTTGGGAATGCGCCAGTGCTGAACCTGCCACCATGCGCTTTTGAGTGCCTGCTGGGTGGCTTGGGCGTGCGCTGGGGGCTCCCCTGTCAGCCAAACCTGAGCCTTGGGGTAACGCTGCTCCAGAGCGCGTTGCGCAGCCAGGCCGCCACGAAAGGGCCCCCAGTGCACCCATTGCTTGGGCTGCAGCTTGATAAAGTCCAGCCGCCCTTGCATGCGCGAGGCCACCTCTTCATGCAGCCAAGGCGACTGCGCCGCTTGCACAGGCAGGGATTGCCAGCGGGCAGCGGCCACGGGGTCCAAAGAAGGGGGGCGAAGGGCTTGAGGCATGGGACACGGCTTTGAATCAGGTGGGGTGCGCACCAGCGCAAACAGGTTTTGCGCTTGTTCTGTCAGCCCCAGCTGAGTATATTGACTGGATGAGACCCAATTGGCTCCAGGGCTTGTTGCACACATCGTTCGCCACGCGAGCCGGTGGGTTTTGGCGCTGGCTGCCCAGCCGCTGCGCCATTTGCCAAAGCTGGCCGCAGTCGCCGCTGTGCGATGCCTGCGTCAGCCGATTTGCCCAACCCCAGAATCGTTGCCCCAGTTGCGCCCTGCCCTTGCCCCACCCTGCCCGGCGCTGCGGCGCTTGCCTGAAATCACCACCCCCGCTGGACCTGTGCCTGACGGCCACCACCTACGCCTGGCCCTGGGTGGACTTGATTGCCCGCTACAAGTTTCAGCAGCAAGCAGGTTGGGCCGAGCCTTTGGCCACCCTGATGCTGAGCACCCCTTGGGCAGAAGACACACTGGACGCGGCCGACTGGGTGCTGCCAATTCCGCTGTCGGCCCAGCGCCTGTCCGAGCGCGGGTTCAACCAGGCCTGGCTGCTGGCACGCCAACTGAGCCCCCATAAAGCCGATGCCCATTTGCTGCTGCGCACCCGGGACACGCCTTCTCAACGCACCCTTCCCCGGGCAGAGCGTCTGGCCAACCTTGTGGGTGCATTTGCGGTGGAGCCACTGCGGGCGGCGCAGCTGCGCGGCAAAAAGGTGGTGTTGATCGACGACGTGATGACCAGCGGTGCCTCTTTGCACACAGCGGCGCGGGTGCTGCGCCAGGCAGGCGCTGCGCAGGTCAGCGCCTTGGTGCTGGCACGCACCGAAGCGGGGGGCGACGCCTGAAGGCCAAGGCACAATACAGGCCATGTTCCATATTGTCTTGGTTGAGCCCGAAATCCCGCCGAACACCGGCAACGTCATCCGCCTGGCGGCCAATACCGGCTGCATGCTGCACCTGATCGAGCCACTGGGTTTTTCAATGGACGACAAGCACATGCGCCGCGCAGGCTTGGATTACCACGAGTACGCCGATTTGCGCCGCCATGCGGACTGGGCTTCATTTTTGGCCCAGGAAAAACCCAAGCACGAGCGCATGTTTGCGCTGACCACCCGCGGCAGCCGCGCCGCTCACGGCGTAGCTTTTGAGCCCGGCGACTGGCTGGTGTTTGGCTCGGAAACGCGGGGCCTGTCACCCGAGCTGCGCGAACAGTTCGCACCAGCTCAACGCATCAAGCTGCCCATGCGCGAAGGCCAGCGAAGCCTGAATCTGTCGAACGCGGTTGCTGTCACCGTGTTCGAGGCTTGGCGACAAAACGGCTTTGCTGGGGCCAGCCCAGCCCCAGGCCTGCCAACTCAGGCATAAATGCGCACCAGCGACTCGGCCGCACACACCGGTTTGTCGCTGCCTTCACGCTCCACCGTCACGTTCCACTGCAGCTGCAAGCCATTGCCCTCAATCGGCGTGGCCGAATGCAAATGCAGGTGCGCCCGCAAACGGCTGCCCACTGGCACCGGGGCCATGAAACGCACCTTGTTCAAGCCGTAATTGACGCCCATGCGGGCCGATGTGACCACGATGGTTTTGTCAAAGAACTGCGACAGCAAGGACAAGGTCAAAAAGCCGTGTGCGATCGGTGCACCAAAGGGGCCTTGCTTGGCCTTCTCCTCGTCAACGTGTATCCACTGGTGATCGCCTGTGGCCTCGGCGAACTGGTTGACCTGTTGCTGGGTGATGGTCACCCATTCAGTGGCCGCCACATCCTGGCCCACACAAGCGGCCAATTCGGCCAAGTTTGCAAATGTTTTCATGGGCTTGACTGTATGCACCTGCGAGACTTCAGGGTGTCGATGACGTGACACACACCGATGCACCCCGTCAGGTTGACGAAGCAGGCGGTGCCTCGCGGGCGCTCATCTTCCGCAGCTCTTCGCGCAAACGGGCCAATTCGGCGCGGTAATTTTCGGCATCGCCGTAATCGGCAAAGCCGTGGTAATGCGCATGTGCCTGCATCCTGCGGCGGGCATGCTTGATCGGGCACCAGTATTTTTCGGTCAACGCCACCACCTCCCGACCATAAGCCATCAGGCCATTGCCATACGAGCAATACGCGCAGTTGATTTTTTCCAGCCAGTTTAAATAGGCCAGGTGCGTGCGGTCGTACACAAAATACGCC
>JBIKHW010000360.1:0-3525 GCA_044361935.1 Limnohabitans sp.
CGCGTCTTCGTGGCTATCGCGCTCGGGATTGAAATAGAAATGCAGGTTGTTGCCGGTGAGCTTGCGGGCAAACAGCTCCACGCAGCCCAGCTCAATGATGCGGTCACCGCCTTCGGCCGAGAGGCCTGTGGTTTCGGTGTCGAGAACGATTTGACGCATGGCTTGCAGCTCCCGCTCAGTGCAATTCTTTAGCGTGGTTGATGGTGTAGCGCGGGATCTCAATGACCAAATCGCTCTTGGCCACAAAGGCCTGGCAGCTCAGGCGCGAATTGGGCTCGAGGCCCCAGGCGCGGTCGAGCAGGTCTTCCTCGGTTTCTTCCATCTCATTGAGCGTCTTGAAACCCTCGCGCACCACCACATGGCAGGTGGTGCAAGCCGCGCTCATGTCGCAGGCGTGCTCGATGTTGATGTGGTTGTCGAGCAAGGCTTCGCAGATGCTGGTGCCTGCAGGCGCGGTGATCTCGGCGCCTTGAGGGCAGTACTCGGGGTGGGGCAGGATTTTGATGACGGGCATAAGAGTCTTCTGAATTCGGGGCCACTCGGGCCTTTACAAGGCTTGGATGTTTTGACCGGCCAGGGCTTTCTGGATGCTGTGGTTCATTCGTTCGGCGGCAAAGGCTTCGGTGCCTTTGGCCAATGCCAGGGTGCAGTCTTCCAGGGCCTTGGCGTCTTGCTCGGTCTGGATGGCCGATTGCAAAGTGGCCATCAAGGCGTCAATACTGGCACGCTCGTCGGCTTGCAGCAAATCGCCGTCTGCCGCCAAAGCACTGAGGGTGGCCAGCAGCATGCGGTCGGCGTCCACACGCGCCTCGACCAAGGCTCGCGCCTTCATGTCGGCTTGCGCAGTGGTGAAGCTTTCTTGCAGCATGGTGGCGATTTGGTCGTCACTCAGACCATAAGACGGCTTGACGTCGATGCGCGCTTCTACACCGCTGATTTGCTCTTTGGCACCCACGTTCAGCAGACCATCGGCATCGACAGTGAAGGTCACGCGGATGCGGGCTGCGCCCGCCGCCATGGGCGGGATGCCACGCAGCTCAAAGCGGGCCAGGCTGCGGCAGTCTTGCACCAGGTCGCGTTCGCCCTGGACCACATGCAGCGCCAGCGCGGTTTGGCCGTCCTGGTAGGTGGTGAAGTCCTGCGCCATGGCGGTGGGGATGGTCTGGTTGCGCGGGATGATGCGCTCGACCAAGCCACCCATGGTTTCGATGCCCAACGACAGCGGAATCACATCGAGCAGCAGCAATTCGCCTGCGGCGTTGTTGCCGGCCAGCTGGTTGGCCTGGATGGCCGCGCCCAAGGCGACGACTTCGTCGGGGTTGAGGTTGTTGAGCGGTGCCTGGCCAAAAAACTCGGCCACGGCCTGCTGGATTTGCGGCATGCGGGTGGAGCCGCCGACCATGACCACGCCTTGCACATCGTCTTTGGCCAGTTGCGCATCGCGCAGCGCTTTGCGCACGGCCGTGACGCAGCGGGCCGTCAGGGCTTGGGTGGCTTGCTCGAAATCGGCACGGCTGAGCTGCACCGACAAAGCGCCAGTGGACAGCGCCACATTCAAACCAGCGGTATCTGCGCTGGTCATGGCTTCTTTGGCGGCGCGGGCCGCCGACTTGAGCCGGGTTTTGTCTTCGGCCGTAGCGGCTTGCAAACCAGGCTGTTGGGCCATGGCGAAGTCGGCCAGGGCTTGGTCGTAATCGTCACCGCCCAAAGCCGAGTCGCCACCTGTGGACAGCACCTCAAACACGCCTTGCGTGAGTCGCAGGATCGAAATATCGAAAGTGCCACCACCCAAATCGAACACGGCATAAACGCCTTCGCTGGCGTTGTCCAGGCCATAAGCAATCGCCGCAGCCGTGGGTTCGTTGATCAGGCGCAGCACATTCAAGCCCGCCAATTGCGCGGCGTCTTTGGTGGCTTGGCGCTGGGCGTCATCAAAGTAAGCGGGCACGGTGATGACGGCGCCGTACAGGTCGTCATTGAAAGTGTCTTCGGCGCGGTAACGCAGGGTGGCCAAAATCTCGGCGCTGACTTCCACCGGCGATTTGGGGCCTTGCACCGTCTGGATGCTGAGCATGCCTTGTTCGCTGGCGGTGAACTCGTAAGGCAATTTGCTGCGGTCGGCGATGTCGTTCAGGCCACGGCCCATGAAGCGCTTGACCGAGGCGATGGTGTTGACCGGGTCAGCAGCGGCAGACGCCACAGCGTCAAAACCAATTTGGCGACCTTGCCCCGGCATGAAGCGCACAACAGAAGGCAGGATCACCCGGCCATCGTCATCGGGCAAACACTCGGCCACGCCGCTGCGAACCGAAGCCACCAGCGAATGCGTGGTGCCCAAGTCGATACCCACCGCGATGCGGCGTTGGTGCGGGTCGGGCGACTGGCCCGGTTCGGAAATCTGCAGTAAGGCCATGGTCAATCGGGAAAATTCAAGTCAATCGGTCGAGTTTAGCGTTCACCTCTTGGGTGAAGCGCTCGATGAACATCAGCGCCCTCACCTGCCCCACAGCTTGTTGAGGGTCTTGGACCTCGTCGAGCAAGCGGGCCAGTTCTTGCTGCACACGGCGCTGCTCGGAGGCCACTTGGTCGGACAAGACTTCCAGACCCTCTGCCGACTCGATGTCATCCAGATTTTCACGCCACTCCATTTGCTGCATCAAGAACGCGGCGGGCATGGCCGTATTGTTCTCGGCCTGCACAGGTGCGCCTTGAAGCTCACACAAATAGGCAGCGCGTTTGAGTGGGTCTTTGAGTCGCTGATACGCCTCGTTGATCCGCACCGACCACTGCATGGCCACGCGCTGAGCGGCGGCGCCTTCGGCCGCAAAACGGTCGGGGTGGGCTTCTCGCTGCAGGGCTTTCCAACGGGTGTCGAGTTGTGCGCGATCTTGCGCGAAACGCACCGGCACATCAAACAGCTCAAAGTCGTTGGCTTGAAGAGAGATCACGCACTCAAAACTCAAACGCGGAACGATTCACCGCAACCGCAGCGGTCACGCTCGTTGGGGTTGTTGAAGCGGAAACCTTCGTTCAGGCCTTCTCGCACGAAGTCGAGTTCGGTGCCATCGATGTAGGCCAGGCTTTTGGGGTCCACCAGCACCTTGACGCCGTGGCCTTCAAAGACCACGTCTTCCGGGGCGATCTCGTCCACGTACTCCAACTTGTAAGCCAAGCCCGAGCACCCTGTGGTCTTGACGCCCAGGCGCACACCGACACCCGAGCCGCGTTTGGCCAAGTAGCGGGTCACATGCCGCGCAGCAGCGGCCGACAGTGAGATGGCCATGTCAGTTCAGGTGTTTCTTTTTGTAATCGTCCACTGCGGCCTTGATGGCGTCTTCGGCCAAGATGGAGCAGTGAATTTTGACGGGCGGCAGCGCCAGCTCTTCGGCGATTTGGCTGTTCTTCAAAGCCGCTGCTTCGTCGAGTGTCTTGCCCTTGACCCACTCGGTGACGAGTGAGCTGGAGGCGATGGCCGAGCCGCAGCCGTAGGTCTTGAAACGTGCATCTTCGATCACGCCGGTTGTC
>JBIKHW010000361.1:0-3524 GCA_044361935.1 Limnohabitans sp.
GCACCCAAAGGCCACCACGCGCAGACGGGGCGGGCGTCACAAAGCCCAAGCGCTCAGCCAATCCATGCCGATAGCCGGTCTCTTTGAATCCACGCCACCATAGCCACAGCAATACAGGGCCCATCAATGTCGTGCTTAAAAAGCGGTAAACCCAGTGCCCTATGGTTAGGTGAGATGACTGATCAGGGGAGGGTTTCAGCGCCAATGTTCGTCCACCCAACGAGTTGGCAGCACGCGCCGATACCATTTGCCGCTTTGGCCAGCGATCACATCGGGCGGGTTGGGTTTGCCATGGAACACGATAATGCGGGCCCCTTCGGGGATGGTGGGTTCGGCAAACCAAGCCATCAGGCCTTTGCGCATGCAGTGGCGCTTGAAGCTGCGGCACCACTGAGCAGGCCAATACTTGAGCCTGCCCTGGCGAGCAATGAACTGGGTGATGAACTCCTGCTCGTTGCGAACATTGGCAATCGATTGGGGGTAGTCGTTTTTCAAGTGGTCCAAGGCATCGGCATGGGCGCCGATGTTGAAGATGTAGCACGAGGTGTTGCCCGTCTCATCCTTTTTGTCCCATTCCTTGATGACGATGAACTCGCCGGGTTCTTCGAAAAACGGGTCCAGACTGTCCAGGATGACGATGTCAAGGTCCAGAAACAAGGTGCGCCCCTGCAGGTCGTACAGGCTGGGGGCAAAGCTGGTCAGCTTAAGCCATCCGTGGCCAAAGGTCCAAGGCTTGCGCTGGTCAAACTCGTCAAAGCCGACCATGGGGATAGGCTTGACCTCAATGCCTGGCTCAATGCCTTGGGTCTCGTCGGTCAGGCACACAAAGCGAAAAGGGCGCTTCAAGTGGCGCGAGACCATACTGTGGAGTTTGTTGACATATTCGGGGCCATATTTGCGGCCCCACTTGATGCACAAAACGTTGACGGTTTCCATGCCGATTCCTTCACACCCGGGACACTGAAAAAAGCCCGCTCTGGGGGCGGGCTACTGAGGACAAAGTGTAGCTGACCCGCTCAAGGGGCCAGTAAGGCATTGAGGGCTTGCAGGTCACTTGCTTGCAAGACACCAGCGGCCTGCTTTAGGCGCAATTGACCCAGCAAGACATCGTGGCGTGCTTTGGCCAAGTCGCGCTTGGTCTGGAACAGCTGGCTTTGGCTGTTCAGCACGTCGATGTTGATGCGCACGCCCACCTGATAGCCCAGTTTGTTGGCATCCAGCGCGCTTTGGCTGGAGGCCTCGGCCGCCTGCAGGGCCTTGACTTGGCTCAGGCCCGATTGCACGCCCAAAAAGGCGGCACGGGTTGCTTGGGCCACGTTGCGCTGGGCCGCTTCGAGGTCGCTTTGGGCCTTGTCTTGCAGAGCCACGGTTTCTTTGATACGGTTTTGCGCGGCTTGGCCGGTGTACAGCGGCAGGTTGAAGGCTAGGCCAATGGTGGCGGCGTTGGTGTTGGGCTGGCTTGTGGCACCGTTTCGGTAGCGCGTCATGCCATAGCTGCCGGTCAGGTCGAGGGTAGGGCGCAGAGCAGCTTGGGCTTTGGTGATTTCAAGCCCGGCCACCTCCTGGGAAATGCGGGCCTGTGCCAAATTGCCGTTGTCTTGGGCCGATTGCGCTACCCACGACTCGATGCTGCCGCTTTGCAGGCCGTCCATGTTGATCGCGCCCAACAGGGGCTTTGGAGCGACTTCGCGTTGGCCCACGATGTCGTCCAAGGCCAGTTTCTTGATGCGCAGGTCATTGTCGGCGGCGATTTCCTGCGCGGTGACCAGGTCAAAGCGGGCCTGGGCTTCACGCGTGTCGGTGATGGTGGCGGTGCCCACTTCAAAGTTGCGCCTGGCGGCCGCCAGTTGTTCGGAGACGGCCGATTTTTGGGCTTTGACAAAGTTCAGGTTTTCCTGAGCGGTCAGCACATCAAGGTAAGCCTGGCTCAGGCGCACGATCAGTTCCTGCTCGGCTACTTTCAGCTGGGCCTGGGCCAGGGCCACTTGTTTCATGCCTTGTTCATAGCTGGCCTGGTTGGCTGGGCGGTAAAGCGGCTGGCTGGCGCTGATGGTCAGGGCCCGCGTACCAAATTGGCGGCTGGCCGCTGAGGTGGTTTTGTTGTCCAGATCGGTTTCTGACAGGTTGCCTCCCAAGCCCGCCGTGGGCCGCAGCAAGGCCTTGGCCTGCTCGGCCTTGGCCAGCGTGGCTTCGAACTGCGAGCGAGCTGATTTGAAGGTGGCATCGTGACTTTTGGCCGCTTCGTACAGAGTGGCCAGGCTTTGGGCCTGTGCGGTACCTGCAAAGGCGGCCATCAAGGCGAAAGTCAGGGGCAAGGTACGTAGTTTCATGGCAGGTCTTTTTTAAAAATGTGGGCCCACATGGGGTCAAAAGCTGACGCAACAAACAGACTCAATAAACCGGAATGCTGGGGTCGACTTGCGCCGACCAGGCATGAATGCCCCCAGCCACGTTGATGACCTCAAAGCCGTGCTGCATCAAGAAGCTGGCCACCTGCATGCTGCGTCCGCCATGGTGGCACAAGCAGGCAATCGGGCGAGTTTTGTCGAGTTCATCCAAACGCGCCGGGACGGTTTGCATGGGCATGTGCAGCAAGTCCAAAGCCTCGTGCTTGGCGCTGGCGGTTTGCAATTCCCAACCCTCTCGTACATCAAGCAAGACGGGGCGCTGGGCCTGTTGGCTGGCCCATTCAGCGATTTGGGCGGGGTAGATTTGCTGCATGGAGGTCTCAGAACTTGAAGCGTGAGGGCTCGGCAAAGCCGGACAAACGGGCGGCGGTGCAGTCCCAAGGCTCGGTGGTGGTCCAGCTGTTGGTGTCGGTGCGGGTGATGAGCGTCGCACGCATCATGGGCTCGTCGCCCACGATGGTGGCCAGGCGGCCCCCCACGCTCAGTTGCTGCAGCAAGGTGGCAGGCACTTCTGCGACCGAGCCGCTGAGCACAATGGCGTCAAACGGGCCGTCGGCGGCTGCGCCTTGGCTGCCATCGGCGCAGCGCACGGTGACATTGGTCACGCCCGCTTTTTGCAGGTTGGCTTGGGCCTGGGCGGCCAAGGCCGGGTCGATCTCCAGGCTCAGCACGCTGGCCGCCTGTTGGGCCAGCAAAGCTGCCATGAAACCCGAACCGGTGCCGATGTCCAGCACTTTGTCGGTTTTTTGTACGGCCAGGTCTTGCAGCAAACGGGCCTGCACGCGTGGGGCGAGCATGACCTGGTTGGCGGTAGTGCCCAGTGGGATTTCCATGTCCACAAAAGCCAAGGCCTTGTGCGCCAATGGAACAAAGTCTTCACGGCGCACCGTGGACAGCAGGGCCAGCACTTGCGGGTCCAGCACTTCCCAGGGGCGGATTTGCTGCTCAATCATGTTGAAGCGGGCCTGGTTCAGATCCATGTTTTTTTACTCCTGCAGGGGTCTTAGTCAAATACCCATTGATTTTAAGGGGCGCTGGTGTCCTGGCCCTGACGGGCCGGGGCCAAGCCCACTTTGGCACGCAACCATTGGGCCAGATCGTCCATGTAGCAATAGA
>JBIKHW010000362.1:0-3504 GCA_044361935.1 Limnohabitans sp.
TCCTCAAATTTGCCGCGCTGCTGTCCTTGACCTTGTCGGGTCTGACGGTGCAAGCGCAAGCGCCCATCAGCCTGCTCAATGTGTCTTATGACCCGACCCGCGAGCTGTACGCCGAATTCATTCAGGCCTTTGCCAAACACTGGAAGACCCAAACCGGCCAAGACGTGAACATCAAGCAGTCGCATGGTGGCTCGGGCAAACAAGCCCGCTCCATCATCGACGGTCTGGACGCCGACGTGGCCACCCTGGCCCTGGCCGGTGACACCGACGCGCTGCACAAAAACGGTCATCTGATTCCCAAAGACTGGCAAAAGCGCCTGCCGCACAACAGCTCGCCCTACACCTCGACCATCGTGTTGGTGGTGCGCCAGGGCAATCCCAAAGGCATCAAGGATTGGGATGACCTGGTCAAGCCCGGCATCTGCGTGATCACGCCCAACCCCAAAACTTCGGGCGGGGCCCGGTGGAATTATTTGGCCGCCTGGGAGTTTGCCAAACGCCAATACGGCAGCGAAGCCAAAGCCAAAGACTTTGTTGCAGCCCTGTACAAAAACGTGCCCGTGCTCGACACCGGGGCCCGGGGCTCGTCCATCACCTTTGCCCAGCGAGCGCAAGACCTGATTGGCAAGCATTTCTACCGACCCATTTCACCCAAAGCCCAAGCCAAGTACGCTAAACAGTTGCCCAAGATCAAGCTCTTCAAAATCGAAGAAGCCTTTGGCAGCTGGGAGCAAGCCGCCAAAACCCACTTTGCCGATGGCGCTTTCTTTGACCAGATTTACACCGCCAAGTAAGGAATCTGCTTTAGCTGTGAATTGGCATATGCAAACAACAAATGAGTTGTTTGACATTGAAGTGACTCCTCTCACAATCGCGGCCTTGACTTGATGTTGGCCTTCACTGCGATGGGCAGCTGCAAGCGACCGCATCCATTTTTCCCTCACATACCCCATGAAAAAACACACCCACATCGCTTTGGCGATCACGCTGGCCTTGTCAGGCTTCGCCGCGAACGCCCAGACCTTGCTCAATGCCTCTTACGACGTGGCGCGTGAGTTCTACAAGGACTACAACACCGCCTTTGTGGCGCACTATAAAAAGACCACGGGCAAAGACATCAAGATCGACCAGGCCCACGGTGGCTCCAGCGCCCAAGCGCGTGCCGTCAACGATGGCCTGGACGCCGATGTGGTGACCATGAACACCACCACCGATGTGGACTTTCTGGCCAGCACGGGCGTGGTGGCCAAGGACTGGAACAAGCGCTTTGCGCACAACGCCTCGCCCACCACCTCGACCATGTTGTTCCTCACGCGCAACGGCAACCCCAAAGGCATCAAGGATTGGGACGATCTGGTCAAGCCCGGCATCAAGGTGATCGTGGTCAACCCCAAAACCGGTGGCAACGGCCGCATGGCCTACATGGCGGCGTGGGGGTATGTGAAGAAAAAGGGTGGCTCGGACGCCGATGCGTCCGAGTTCGTGAGCAAGCTCTACAAAAACGTGTCGGTGCTGGCCAAAGGTGGGCGCGATGCGACCACCATTTTCTTGCAGCGCAACATTGGTGATGTGCTGATCACCTTTGAGTCGGAAGTGGTGTCGGTAGACCGAGAATTTGGCGCGGGCAAGGTCGATGCGATCCATCCGTCCATCAGCATCGTGGCCGAAAACCCGGTGGCCGTGGTGGAGCGCACAGTGGCCAAAAAAGGCACAGGCGAATTGGCCAAAGCTTATTTGGATTACTTGTACTCTGAGGAAGCCCAGGAGATCGCGGCCAAGCACGCTTTGCGTCCCCGTTCAGCCACCGTGCTCAGAAAGTACGCTGCCACCTTCAAGCCTCTGCAACTGTTCACCGTGAACGAAGTGTTCGGCTCTTTCGCTGAAGCGCAGCGCGTGCACTTCAACGACGGCGGCTTGTTCGACAAGATCTACACCGTCAAATAAGTTTTCCCATGACCGCTTTGACCATTGCGGCGACCGCCAAAAGGCGGTCGCCAGCCAGGGTGTTGCCCGGATTCAACCTGACCCTGGGCTTCACCATTTTTTACCTGAGCCTGATCGTGCTGATTCCGCTGTCGGCGCTGGTCTTCAAAACCTTCACCCTCACCTGGGACCAGTTCTGGTCCGCTGTCACCGGGCCGCGTGTCCTGGCGTCGTACCGCCTGACCTTCGGGGCTTCTTTCATCGCCGCGCTGGTCAATGTGTTCTTTGGTCTGCTGATCGCGTGGGTGTTGGTGCGCTACGATTTTTTTGGCAAAAAGATCGTGGACGCGCTGGTGGACTTGCCTTTTGCACTGCCCACGGCGGTGGCGGGTATTTCGCTCACTGCGCTGCTGGCGGGCAATGGCTGGATCGGCCAATACCTGGAGCCCCTGGGCATTCAATTGGCCTTCAACTCCAATGGCGTGGTGATCGCGCTCATCTTCATCGGTCTGCCCTTTGTGGTGCGCACGGTGCAGCCCGTCCTTGAAGATGCCGAAAAAGAACTGGAAGAAGCGGCCACCTGCTTGGGTGCCACACGCTGGCAAACCTTCAGTCGGGTCATTTTCCCGACCATCGCTCCCGCTTTGCTCACCGGTTTTGCCATGGCGTTTGCACGCGCGATTGGTGAATACGGTTCGGTCATCTTCATTGCGGGCAACATGCCCATGGTGTCCGAGATCACGCCGCTCATCATCATCGGCAAGTTGGAGCAATACGACTACGCGGGCGCGACCGCCGTGGCCCTGGTCATGTTGGTGTTCTCCTTCATCTTGTTGCTGATCATCAACGCCTTGCAAACCTGGCAACGACGCCGCTCGGGAGCTTCCTCATGAGTCAGACACTCACCGCCAGCAAGGTGCAGGCGGGCACCACCGAAGCCCGCTGGATTCGCCGCGGCCTGATCGGTTTGGCGCTGAGCTTCATGTTTTTGTTTTTGGTCTTGCCACTGGCGGCGGTGTTCACCGAAGCTTTGCGCAAAGGACTGGACGCCTACCTCGAAGCACTCAAAGAACCTGATGCGTGGTCTGCCATCAGGCTGACTTTGATCACCGCTGCCGTGGCCGTGCCGCTGAACTTGGTGTTTGGCGTGGCCGCAGCTTGGGCCATTGCCAAATACGAGTTCTGGGGCAAGTCGCTCTTGACCACGCTGGTGGACTTGCCGTTTTCGGTCTCACCCGTGGTGGCAGGCTTGGTCTACGTGTTGATGTTTGGGGCGCAGGGCTGGTTTGGCCCGTGGCTGCAGGCGCATGACATCAAGATCGTTTTCGCGGTACCGGGCATCATTTTGGCCACCGTGTTTGTCACCTTCCCCTTCATTGCACGCGAGCTGATTCCGCTCATGCAGGCCCAAGGCAACGACGAAGAACAAGCGGCCATCGTGCTGGGCGCCACAGGCTGGCAAACCTTCTGGCGCGTGACGCTGCCCAACATCAAGTGGGGCCTGTTGTACGGGGTGATCTTGTGCAATGCACGCGCCATGGGCGAGTTCGGTGCGGTGTCTGTGGTGTCCGGTCACATTCG
>JBIKHW010000065.1:0-11445 GCA_044361935.1 Limnohabitans sp.
CGCTCCCTTAAAGGGCACGTGCGTGGCCTTCAATCCACCTGGGAATTTTTCATCCATCTGCTCGAACATCAAATGGGTGGGCGAACCCTTGCCGCCACTGCCAAAATTGAGTTTGTTAGGCGCCGATTGCATCGCCTTGATCAGGTCGGCCATTGTTGTGTAAGGAGATGCGGCGGAAACTACCAGCACATGTGGAGACGAACTCACTTTGCCGATGGGCTTGAAGTCGCGCAACACGTTTATACGACCGGTTATCTCTTGTGCCGTCAGGATACCCGAGTGCATGTACAGGATACCGCTTCCGTCGGTCGGACCGGTGGCCACGGCCTGCACGGCGATCAGCCCAGAAGCACCTGGCTTGTTGTCCACGATCACTGTTTTGTTCAGATTTTTGGCGAGTGCTTCGCCCAGCTTTCGGACAAACACATCCACGCCACCGCCCGCAGGCAGAGGCACAACAATCTTGTAGGTGTCGGGTCCAGCAGTGGTCTGTGCCATGGCCATAGGTGCAAGGCAAGCCAGTACCACCGCAGCGGTGATGCCAGTCAATGTTCGGCGATTTTTGAAAAAGGTCATGCTTGTCTCCTGGTTGGTTTTTCTGTCAGTCCATCAATCGCGCTGGCGATGGATGTTCGCTTCGATCGAGTTGATGATGGAGCCCGGCGCCTGTTGGCCTGGTTCTATCACCACGCGGTCAATCGTCCCGCTGTAGGGAAAGGTTCGCTTGTGTGCATAGCGGTGCGATACACGTTGACGGCGGTCCATGCCGATGTCGATGCCTTCAACGTGGATGCCAATGATCGTGGGTGACATGCCGGTGTAGGGCACGGCCTCTGTGCCGTTCACCAGCAGTCGACCTTCTCCACGGCGTTGTCCCAGCGCGCGGTATTCGATCACCACATCTTGTGCGCCCGCGGTCATCGCAACAGGCGACAGCTCCACGGGTGACATCCAGCGGTGGAACACGAAATGCAGTTGTCCGTCCATAACGTAAAGCACCAGGCCCACAAAGGCCTCGCCTATGGCAAAGATCACACCCTCTTGACCTGGCTGCCAATCGAACTTGCTGCGGATGGTGAAGTTGCGGTCCCCCAGCAGCGGGGCCACCACGGCGCGCGCTACGGTCGGTGTGCCTGCAAAAAACGTGCGCGGCTGGTTGACGGTCTCTACCATGAAGGGCGGTATCGTCACCGCTCGCTCTAGGGCCCGGTTGTCCAGGGGGTAGACGTAATTGGCTCGTGCTTCGGCATCGAACACGGCGGCCATTCGAGCGACCCGCTCGGGTTGCTGCGCAGCCAAATCGGTGGTTTCACAAGGATCAGTCGCTAAATCAAACAGCATCCAGTTGTCCAAGGAGGCGATCACGCCGCCACGTGGTTGCAGTGATGCAATTTTCCAGTGACCCTCGATGTAGGCGCGGTTGGCTTCCAACTCGTAGTGCTGGCTGCTGCGCTGTGTAGGCGCACTGCCATCCACAAGCATGGGCGCGAAGCTCACGCCATCGGGCTTTCGCGCATCAAAGCCATGGCTCGAATGAGGATGGGCGATGCCCAATACGTCGAGCAGCGTGGGTGTGATGTCGGTGACATGAATCCATTCTTGGCGAATAGCCCCCGCGTCTTTGATCTTGTCTGGCCAATGCATGACAAAGGGAACGCGTATGCCACCGTTCAAGGGTGTGCGTTTGAATAAACGAAACGGGGTATTGGACACCTGCGCCCAGCCGGTCGGGTAAGCCGGCAACGATTCGTCCTGACCCAAGCTGCCATCACGCGCCATCTGAAGAGCGCGTGCGTGATCAACAGGCTGGCCTTCGCGCTGGTCCACGTAGTTGGGTGTTCCCTCCAACCCACCGACGGCGCTGGCGCCGTTGTCGGAACTCAGTACGATGATGGTGTTGTCCAGCAGGCCGGCGTCCTTGAGGAAGCCGACGATGCGGCCCACATTTTGGTCGATGTTGTCCACCAGGGCGGCATACAACTCCATGTACTTGGCGAACAGCTCTTGACGCTCTGCGGGCAGGCTGTCCCATTCGGGTACGCCAGGCGGCAAGGGGGCGAGCTGGTGGCGCTCATCGAGCAGACCCATGGCACGCTGACGCGCGAAGCGGGCCTGACGAAACACGTTCCAGCCTTGGTTGTAGCGTCCCTTGTATTTGGCGATGTCCTGCTCTTTGGCCTGAATCGGCATGTGCGGCGCATTGAACGCGGTGTACAGAAAAAATGGGTGATCGGGCTCGCTGGCGTGGTGTTCTTTGATCCAACGGATGGCGCGGTTGGTCCAGTCATCGGTGGCGAAATGATCGTCCGGATAGGCGTCCACCTCGACCGGGTTGTTGCCTTCGTACAGGCGCTCGGGCTGAAAGTAACTGGTCTCGGCGTCCATGAAGCCGTAAAACTTCTGAAAACCACGCTGCAGCGGCCACGAGCTGTGATCACCGGCTTCGTGAACGTTGTGACTCCAGGTGTTGTGCCACTTGCCCACCATCATGGTGGTGTAACCCTCTGCACCCAAAATTTCGGCCAAAGTAGGTGCATCGGGCGCAATCTCACCCGAGTACCCCGGGAAGCCCGGGTTGGCGTGTGCGATCCAGCCACAGCCTACAGAGTGCGGGTTTTTACCTGTCAACAATGCCGCGCGTGCAGGTGAGCACATGGGCACCGTGGTGTAGTTGGCAAATCGCAAGCCGCCCTCGGCGAGTGCATCGATGTGTGGCGTGGCGATTTCACCGCCATAACAACCCAGATCGGAAAAACCCAAGTCGTCGAGGTAGATCACCACCACGTTGGGCTTGCCATGCACACGTTGGCTCTTGGTTTGCGGCCACCAAGCCTCCGAATCCTTGATGAGCTGCTCGATGTGCCCTGGAAAATTCGCTCCGGGGTCACCGTTTCGGCTGCGGTCTGGCTGGGTCATGAATTCTGTTTTCCTGCGGAAGTGGGTTCGGCCATGAACAGCGCTTAGTCGTTCAGGATGAAGTCCGCCGCGCGCTCGCCTATGGCGATGCAGATGGCGTTGGTGTTGGTGGATGCGATGCTGGGCATGACGGATCCGTCGGCTACGCGCAGACCGTGAATGCCATGCACACGCAGTTGTGGGTCGACGACCGATTGGGCCGCGTCCGTTCCAATGCGGCAAGTTCCCACCGGATGGTAGGCCGTGGCACCAGTAGCGCGCAGATAGTCCACCAGGGCTTCGTCACTGGCCCTTTCTGGACCTGGGCGCACCTCGCGCTGAATCAGCTTCGACAAGGGACCGGTCTCGGCGGTCTTGCGCGACAACTTGAGCCCCTGCAGACACGCGTCCAGATCGTCTGGGTGGGTAAAGTGGTTTGAAACCAGCACCGGGTCGGCTGCGGGGTCGCGGCTGCGAATGTGCGCATGCCCGCGCGAGCGCGGACGAATTTGGAAAGAGGCAAGGGTGATGCCATCGAAGGTGTCCAGCTCGATCTTTCCTGCGCCTCGGTTGCCTGGGCTGCTGACCTGTTGGATCTGGAGTTTGAGGTCGGCGTCAGTGCTGCCGGGCTGCATCGCTGCAAAGGCCTGAGCCGTGATGGTGACCGACGACAGCGGGCCATCGCGTCGTGTCAACCAACGCAAAGCCAATTTAGCTTGCCCGAGGGGGCTGCTCAGGTCTCGGTTCCAGCTCACGTCGCGCGTGGCTTCGTACATCACTGGGCTGTACACGTGTTCGCTCAGGTTTTCGCCCACCATGGGCAACTCGTGCCGCAGCGGCACGCCGGCTTGTGCCAGCACCTCACGGCGTCCTATGCCTGACAGCTCCAGCAACTGTGGTGAATTGAACGCCCCGCCGCACAGAACGACTTCGCGCCGCGCATGCAGCGTGACGTCGGCCCCGTCGATCTTGGCCAAGACGCCTGTGGCACGGCCACTTTCGAGGAGCACGCGCCCGACCAATACGCCGGTTTTTAAGGTCAGGTTGGGCCGTCCGATGGCGTCGTCGAGATAGGCCATGCGGGTGTTGCAACGCACACCATTGCGGGTGTTGAATTGCAAATAGCTGCCGCCATAACCGCGTTCGTTGTAGTCTTTCACGCGCGGCGTCACACCGGCCTGCTCCAGTGAGTCCAGGAAGGCGTCGGGCAAGGCGTCTACCGGCTTGAACTCGGTGACCGTCACCGGGCCGCTGCGGCCACGACGCTCCGGATCACCACCGGTGAAGCTCTCGATTTTCTTGAACCACGGCAACAGGTCGGCATGGGCCCAGCCTGGGCAGCCGTCCTGTGCCCATTTGTCATATTCGTGTGGCGTGCCATGCACCCAGATCATGCCGTTCACCGTGCTGGAACCCCCCACCACCCAGCCGCGTGGCCAGTAGATCTTGCGGTTCTTCATCTGCGGATCAGCTTCGGTAAAAAAGTTCCGGATGAGCTTGCCTTGCTGCAAGATCTTGACAACCCCTGCAGGGATGCGAGTCCACATGTCGGTGTCAGCCGGACCCGCTTCAAGCAGCAATACGCTGTGTTTTCCGTTCTCACTCAGGCGCGCGGCCAGTGGCGCACCCGATGAGCCTGCACCCACCACAATGAAGTCGTAGGTGTCAGTGGGCATGCTCATGTGGCACTCTGGGCCAGCCAGTCCTGCAAAGCCAACGCCTCGTCACCCATGCGGGTGTACTGGTTGGCTGGCAGCTCCCAGGGTTCAAAACCATCCTTGGTTTGTTTGGGCACGGGCTCGACCATCAGCTCGACGAACACCGGGCCATTCATGGCCAGCAGCAGGGGAAAGCGCTCGGCCCAGGTTGCGCCATCGGTGATGCGCTCGGCGTGCACATAGCCGCACTTGAGTGCCACTTCGGCGAACTGGAAATCAGACGTTGGGGTCGACATGTTGTCGAGTCCAGTGAACTGCGTGCCGTTGTGCACCACACAGTGGAGCAGGTTTTTGGGTGCCTGTTGGGCCACCGTTGCCAATCCGCCGAGCTCCATCAGCAAGCTGGCGTCGCCGTCCATGACGATCACTTTTTTATCTGGCCGTGCCAGAGCCAAACCCAAGGCCAAGCCGGCGGCGCCGCCCATCAGCGGCACCGAGTTGATGCGCCCGGCAAAAGAGCCTTTGGCGGCCTCGGCGTGCGCGGGTTTGAGCACCGTCTTGATTTTGGCCACACCCAAACCCAGCACCAGCCCTGCCTTGCCACTCACCAGCGGCACACCGGTTGCATTGCCATCAGCACCTTCGATGCGGTCAAAAATGAACATGGCGCCCATGGTGGCGACGACCATGCCGTCCCCCTTGCCTTTGGCGACCACACCCACAGCTTGCACAAAATTCATCATCGTCTTGCTCCTGCTTGTTTCAACGCCATGCCATGGGGGCACCCACCAGCAAAACAACCGCCGTGCGCTGCTCTTGTGCCTGTTCATAGGCCTGGTCTATCTTCAGCAAGTCCTCCTCCTTGTCCAGAATATGAAAAGGAACACCGATGGACTGAAGGAAGGGCTCAGCAATGCGCACCATGGTGCGGGCAGACTCTGAAGTGGGGTGGCCAATGTTGCTGAACTCGCGGCCAAACTGGCCGACCAGGAAGACCATGGGGATGTGCGCATCAAGGCACACTGCGCGCAGGGTGTTGAAGCAGTTGTAAAGCCCTTGGTTCTGCATCATCACCAGGGGACGTTTGCCGCCAATGGTCAGACCCGCTGCAACGGTGACGACCTGGTTCTCGTTGCAGGCATTGATCACATGAATGCCTTCGACCCCCTTGTTCAGGCGATCGTGCAGTGACAGCTGGATCCAGTCCGGCACGGTCACCACATGGTCAACTTGATTGCGCATGAGTGCCTTCACACAGGCACTCGCAGAAATGGAGAATTCACCAAGACTCATGAGCAATTCCAGTTAATTAGTTGCTCAGAGTCTGGTCGATCTCCCCCGTCAAGTCTGTCAGAACTCAGACAATTCGATCAAGAATTGGTGTCAGGGAAAACGCCAGTGTCGTGCGCTTTACCGGCAACAATCAGCTTTCCGCAAGTTGTTTTAGCGCAGTCATATTGGCGATAGAGATTCGTGAGTAATGCAAGCTGACAAGCCCTTCAGACTCCATTTTTTTCAATGCAAAATTCACACTTTGACGGCTGATGCCGAGCATGTCAGCGACATCGGATTGTGAAAGACCAATGTCCACGTCTGTTGAGACTGTCGTCTTCTTTGCAAAAAGATCGGCACACATGCACAACATATGAGCCAGTCTGTTTTCTAGGACCCATGCTGGATCGGCCGCCAATCGGTCGTACATCAATCGCATGCGACGTACCAATAAACGTTCACACGCCATGACCAAACTGATGTGTTGATGACGCAAATCTGTCAATTCTTGTGCATTGAACTCCATAACCAACGCATCGTTTCGGGCAAGCACATCATGCAAATGCGCGCCTCCGTCGATCATTCCTGTGAAACTTATAAAGTCTCCGGGCAGTGCCAGACCGACCAAATGGCGGTGGCCGTCAGACTGGATTCGCGCAATTTCCAGAACGCCATCAAGAAGCATGCAGACACGGGTGACGGGCATGCCCGATCTGCACACATATTCACCCTTTGCAACTTGCTTAGCTCTTCCAATGTTGATCAATGCATTCAGTACTGTTTGCGGACAGGTATTAAAAGCAGGTGATCGCGCCAACAGCTGCTGAGCAAGTTCTTGTGGATAGGACGAACCAACAAGGCCAAAGGGAACTTGAGTGGCCTTCGGTTTGACAATTTTCCCCATCAAAAATCACCATTTTCAAATTCAATCAAGATCACATTTTTAAGCGAATAAAGCATGTTTTAGGACTTCTGTCTTGAATAATCTCTATCAGCACGACCATCCAACCATCAACTCAGCTTAACTCAGCGTTGTCAACCCTGAAAAAAATTAAAAATACAGGGTTAATTCTGTATGAAACTATTTCGAATACGCCTTCACTCCAGACGATGTGTGGCCTCTGACTGAGGACCTCAGCGCGCTAGGTCTACGACAGTAACAAGTAAATGATGTGGATTCTTTTGACGACGCTCGATTCTTTGAGGTTGGCTGTCGAGTTTGCTCAGACTTGGGAGACAAGCGCAGGTGGTACATTCGCCCGCATTCCATCGGCATCTTGGGGTCACAACGAGATTGACCCACACAGAGCAAAAACAGAGACAAATTCATGGGCGTGAGTGATCCTTTAGCATGGATGGTGCATAAAGTTTTCGGGGTAAACCCTGAGATTTGCTTGCGCCAGGCCATAAGGTCTATTTGGATATCGTTATGAAGCAGCCGCATCTTTTCGACAAGATCGACCTTCAACTCATTCGGACCCTCCACACCTTGCTCATCGAACGCAGTGTCTCCAAAACCGCCATGCGTCTGGGCCAGCAGCAGCCGGCCGTGTCGGTGGCGCTCAAGCGCCTGCGCGAGCTGACGGGAGACCCGATTTTGGTGCGTTCGGGCTCTGGCATGGTGCCCACCGATGTGGGCTTGCAGATGCTCGGGCCAGTCACGCAGATCCTGCAATCGGCCGAAAGCCTGTTTTCTCCGGCCCGCGTTTTTGACCCGGCCGATGCCCGTGAAACTTTTCGCATCGCGGCCAGTGACACCTTGGACCCTTTGTTTCTCCCGTCGGTCATGGCCCGCATCAAATCACTGGCGCCCGGCTGCCGGGTGGAGGTGCATGCCCTGTCGGCCCAGGCGCAATACGCGGCCGATCTGGGCCAGGGCTTGATCGACGTGGTGATTGGCAACTGGGCTCAACCCAGCGAAGAGCTGCACCGCGCCCAATTGTTTGAAGACGATGTGATGTGCTTGGTCAGCAGCAAACACCCCGCTGTGCGACGCGGCTGGACGCAGGACGACTGGCTCGCGTGTGAGCACATTGCGCCCACACCCGCTTACCCCGGCTGGCGCGGCGTGATCGACGAGCATCTCGATCGGCTGAACCTGTCGCGTCACATCTCTGCGCGTTGCGCCCACTTTGGCCTGATGCCGCGCATGGTGGCATCGAGTTTGCTTGTGTTGACCACCGGCCGCCAGTATTGCCAACGCTTTTTACAAGACCCCGCATCACAAGGGGAACTGGCTTTGTTGCCGTGCCCGGTGCCGTTCCCCAAGATGGTGTACTACCAGTTGTGGCACGAACGCAGCCACCGTTCAGCCGCGGCCAAATGGTTGCGTGAACAGGTGAAAATCAGTGCTTCCCAATTGCCCCTCCCTTCCAATTCGAAATTGACATGACCACACCCCTCTTGTCTTTGCAGGGCATCACCAAGCGCTATCCGGGCGTGGTGGCTAACCAGGATGTGTCGCTGACCGTGATGCCCGGGCAGGCCCATGCCGTGCTGGGCGAAAACGGCGCGGGCAAATCCACCCTGATGAAAATCATCTATGGCTCGGTCAAACCCGACGAAGGCCAGGTGTTTTTCAACGGCCAGCCGGTCAACATCCGCAACCCGCAAGAAGCGCGCAAGCTGGGCATCAGCATGGTGTTTCAGCACTTCAGCTTGTTTGACACGCTGACCGTGGCCGAAAACGTTTGGCTGGGTCTGGACAAGATCCTGAGCTTGGCCGAGGTGACCGGGCGCATTGTGGCCAAGGCCAGTGAATACGGTCTGGATCTGGAGCCCGAGCGCCCGGTGCACACCCTGAGCGTGGGCGAGATGCAGCGGGTGGAAATCATCCGCGCTTTGCTGACCGAGCCCAAGCTCTTGATTTTGGACGAGCCGACTTCGGTGTTGACACCGCAGGCGGTCGAGAAGTTGTTTGTGGTGCTGCACAAGCTGGTCAGCCAGGGCGTGAGCATTTTGTACATCTCGCACAAGCTGCACGAGATCCGGGCGCTGTGCAGCGCCTGCACGGTGTTGCGAGGCGGCAAGCTCACGGGTGTGTGCGACCCGCGAGAAGAATCCAACGCTTCGCTCAGCCGCTTGATGATCGGGGCCGAGCCCCCGGCTTTGCAGCATGTGGCGTGTGCGCCGGGCGATGTGGTTTTGTCGGTGCAGGGCCTGAGCCTCACGCGGCAAGACCCGTTTGGCGTGGACCTCGACGGCATCAGCCTGCAGGTGCGGGCGGGCGAGGTGGTGGGCCTGGCCGGGGTGTCGGGCAATGGCCAAAAGGAATTGATGTGGGCCTTG
Organism: Limnohabitans sp.; assembly: GCA_044361935.1. GTDB lineage: Bacteria > Pseudomonadota > Gammaproteobacteria > Burkholderiales > Burkholderiaceae_C > Limnohabitans_A. The sequence goes on from JBIKHW010000065.1 coordinate 9,114, forward strand.
TCGGGTGAGGACACACGGGCGGGCGTTCAGTGTGGTGCGGCCAGCGTGAGTTTGTCCGGCCAAGCGGTGGCGGCTTTGGGGCCGGTGCCGCGCAGGCAAATGGGTTTGCATTTTGTGCCCGAAGAGCGCTTAGGGCGCGGCGCTGTTCCGTCCCTGAGTCTGTCGCAAAACCTCTTGCTCACGCGCAGCGAGGCCGTGGGTGCGGGCGGCTGGGTGCGCATGGGAGCGTTGGCCGATCAGGCCCACAGCATCATCGATCGCTTCAAGGTCAAGGCCTCCGGGCCGGATGCTGCCGCGCAGTCGCTGTCGGGCGGTAATTTGCAAAAGTTCATTGTGGGGCGCGAAATCAGCGCTTCGCCGAAGCTGCTCATCGTCTCGCAACCCACTTGGGGTGTGGACGTGGGCGCGGCGGCGCAGATTCGTGCCGAAATTTTGGCGCTGCGCGACGCGGGTTGTGCGGTGCTGGTGGTGAGTGAGGAGTTGGAAGAATTGTTCGAGTTGTCGGATCGATTGCATGTGATCGCCAAGGGGCGCTTGTCGCCGTCTGTGGCGCGGGCTGAGGCCACCGTCGAGCGCATTGGCGAGTGGATGAGCGGCTTGTGGACTGTCTCCAAAAACGACAAGGCACAGGAGGCGCAACATGCTCAAGCTTGAACCCCGCCCCCAGGCCTCGCGCCTGTGGACGTATGCCTCGCCATTGCTGGCGTTGGTGCTCACCGTGCTGCTGGGTGTGGCGCTGTTCATGGCGCTGGGCAAAGACCCTGTGCGTGGGCTGCAAATGTTCTTTTGGGAGCCGATCAAAACGGGTTACGCCCTGGGCGAATTGATGGTCAAGGCCACGCCGCTCTTGGTGATCGCTTTGGGTTTGTCGGTGTGCTTCCGCTCCAATGTGTGGAACATCGGCGCGGAGGGTCAGTTTGTCATTGGCGCGGTGTGCGCCGGGGGCGTGGCGCTGTTGGCCGACAAAGACACAGGACGCTGGATCGTGCTGGCCGTGTTGCTGGCGGGTGTGCTCGGCGGCATGTTGTGGGCGGGCATCACGGCGCTGCTGCGCGACCGCTTCAACGCCAGTGAAATTTTGGTCAGCCTGATGCTGGTGTATGTGGCCGACATGGTGCTGAGCTACCTGGTCTATGGCCCCTGGAAAGACCCGGCGGGTTTCAATTTTCCGCAGTCCAAAACCTTTGAGGCGGTCACGCAAATCCCGCGTTTGATGGACGGCTCGCGTGTGAGCGTGGGCTTGCTCTTGGCGCTGGTGGGTGCTGGCTTGTTGTGGGTGTTTTTGTTCCGCACGCGGGCGGGCTTTGCCCAGCAAGTGGGCGGGCTGGCGCCTGATGCGGCGCGTTACGCGGGCTTTTCTTCGCGCAAGGCGCTGTGGGTGGCGCTCATGGTGTCCGGCGGCGCCGCGGGTTTGGCCGGTGCTTTGGAGGTGGCGGGCCCCATTGGCCAACTGACGCCTTATGTGCCAGCGGGTTATGGTTTTGCCGCGATCATCGTAGCCTTTGTCGGGCGCTTGCATCCGGCGGGCATGGTGCTGTCGGCGGTGCTGATGAGCATGTTCTACATCGGCGGCGAACTCGCGCAGTCGCGCTTGGGGCTGCCCAAGTCGATCACGGGCGTGTTCCAGGGCTTGCTGCTGTTTTGCCTGTTGGCGTGTGACACGCTGGTGGCTTACCGCCTGCGCTGGGTGGCGGTCAAGAAAGGAGGCGTGTGATGGAGTCGTATGCATTGCTGATCGCAGCCACCCTGAATGCGGGTACGGTGCTGGCCATCGCCGCTTTGGGTTTGCTGATCAATGAAAAAGCCGGTGTGGTGAACCTGGGGGCCGAGGGCATGATGCTGTGCGCGGCCATCGCGGGCTTTGCGGCCGTGGTGCACACGGGCAACGACTGGTTGGGCTTTGCGGCCGGTATGGGCGCGGGCGCGGTGTTAGCGGCTATTTTTGGGGTGCTGGTCATTTGGCTGGGCACCAACCAATACGCCACGGGCCTGGCGCTGAGCCTGTTTGGCGTAGGTTTTTCAGCCTTTGTGGGCATCGGCTATGTGAAAGAAAAACTGCCGGACCGGCCCCATTTTGCGGTGCCTTATCTGGCCGACATCCCGCTCGTGGGACCCGCCTTGTTCAAGCAGCATCCGCTCGTTTATGGGGCAATGGCGCTGGTCTTGGCCCTGATTTGGTTCCTGTACAAAAGCCGCACCGGATTGGTGCTGCGGGCGGTGGGCGAGTCGCCCGCCTCGGCCCACGCTTTGGGTTATCCGGTGCGCCGCATCCGTCTGGCGGCGGTGGTGGTCGGGGGCGCTTTGTGCGGCCTGGCCGGGGCTTACATCTCCG
>JBIKHW010000364.1:0-3496 GCA_044361935.1 Limnohabitans sp.
TCTTCGTTGGCACCGAATTGTTTGCGCAGCGTTTGCAACACGCGGCGGTTGTTGAGGGGGTGGATGTCACAACCCACCATCGCCGCCAGCGCACGCACATGGGCGCGGTCGTCCGCGCCTGCTGGCAGCAGGGCGGGTGTGGGGTGTTTTTCTTCCAGCCATTCAATGATGGCCGGCGATTGGATCAGCACCTGCTTACCTGTGTCGAGCGCTGGCACCATTTGCTGGGGGTTGACCGACTTGAAGGCATCGCCTTGCTGTTCATCGACCCGCAGGTCTACCGCCACGTAGTCGGTGGCGACGCCTTTGAGGTTGAGCGCAATGCGCAGGCGATGCGAGGTGCCGCTTCTGAAAAAACTGTAGAGCTTCATGGTCTGATTTCCTTTTCGGCCGGGTGTGTGAGGGCAGGTCGTCTGCAGTCGGTCTGAATTATTCAGCATCGCCAATCGTGAGCGCAATCTCAGCCACGCCCTCGACCCGGCCCCTGATTTTGTCACCGGATACCACCGCGCCCACGCCTTCGGGTGTGCCGGTGTAGATCAGGTCGCCGGGCTGCAGGTGGTAGTAGGTGGACAGGTCGGCGATGATTTCGCGGATGTTCCAGATCAGCTTGTCCACGTTGGAAGACTGCTTGGTTTGGCCATTCACTTCCAACGCAATCGCGCCGCTCTCAATGACTACGCCAGGCATGGGCACGATCTCGGAGCAGACCGAGCCTTGCTCGATGTCCTTGCCCGTGTCCCAGGGGCGGCCCTTGTCACGCGCCACCAGTTGCAGGTCGCGGCGGGTCATGTCCAGGCCTGCTGCGTAGCCATAGACCAGCTCATGCGCATTGGCCTCACTCACGCGAAAGCCTGCTTTGCCAATCGCCAGCACCAGTTCCATCTCGAAGTGGTAGTTGTTGGTGCGGGGTGGGTAGTCGACGCTCGCGCCACTTTCGACCAAGGTCTGGGGCGACTTGGTGAAGTAAAAGGCTTGCTCGACGCTCTTGTCGACAGGGCGGCCCATTTCGACGGCGTGTGCATGGTAGTTGCGGCCCACGCAAAAAATGCGGTTGACGGGGAAGCGCTCGGTTTTGCCACGGATGGGCAGTGAGGGGACGGCGGGGGGATTGAACAGGTAAGAGGTCATGGGGTCATTCAATAAAAAAGGCAGTGATGCCGAAAAAAATCCAGCTGTCATGCCCGACTTGATCGGGCATCCATGGATCCTCGGGTCAAGCCCGAGGATGACAGCTCAACCGCGGTTCTCGTAGACACCCAGCTTGCGGTGCAAAGGTGATTCGTCGGCGATGAAGATGAAGGCGGGCTTGTCTGATTGCAGGTTTTTCAGCGTCACAGCTTCATAACCCGGTGCGCAACAAGTGTCGGCTTCGGCCAGGGTGAATGTGCTGTCCACGATCTGTGCCTGCACCGCACCTTCGATCACATGGAACACCTGCGCGGGTGAGCGAGCAGGCAAGCGCAGCGTCTGGCCGGGGCGCAGCATCAGGGCGTAAAAGCCCAAGATGTTTTCTGCATCGCCGCCCGTCTCGGGGTTGGTGTAGGTCACTTGCACCTGTTCCAAATTGGCGTCGTCAGAGGCCAGCGATTCGAGCGCGGCCTTGGCGTCTTTCCAGGCATAGCGCAGCATGGGGTAAGCCTTCTTGCTGCGCTCAAAAACATGCGAAGGCACCACGCCACCACGGGCGTATTGCTTATCGCCCTGGCCGGGCACCACGGTCTGGCGGTCGCCGTTGATGTGGTAACTGGCTTCCATGTAATAGACCAGGGGCAGGTCCAGCACGTCGAGCCAGATGACAGGCTCGGTGCCGTCGTGGCCGTGTTCGTGCCACAGGCCTGTGGGTGTGAGGATCAGGTCGCCCCGGCTCATGGGGCATTTCGCGCCGTCCACCGTGGTCCAGGCGCCTTCGCCTTCCACCACCATGCGCACCGCGTTGGGCGTGTGGCGGTGGCTGGGTGCCCACTCGCCGGGCATGAGCAGCTGCATGCCCAAATACATGGCTGCGGAGGCCTGCATTTTGTCGAGGCCGTGACCTGGGTTGGCCAGCACCAGTACGCGGCGCTCGGCTTTTTCAATCGGGGTCAGCTCGCCCGCTTTGAGCAGCAGGGGCTTGATGTCTTTGTAAGCCCAGCAAGTCGGCTGGGTCTGGCGGGTGGGCACCTTGGGTGGCAGCACGCCGCGCAGGCTGGGCCACAAAGGCACCAGGTTCACGTTGCGCAGGTCCTGCACATAGTCTGGTGGCAGGTCTTCGATTCGGCCGAGGTCGTTCATGGGGTGCTCCGTGCAATCAGTGTTTGTGTTGCGAATTGGTTTTGATGCTCAGCTCGGTTTGCCAAATGGCATGGTGATTTTGTCGTCATTGTCATCCCGGACTCGATCCGGGATCCAGAGCGAACAGCAGGTTCATGAGAGGGCATGGGTTCAAACTGGATCCCGGGTCTTCGCCCGGGATGACAAGATGAGATCACGGGTCTCTCTTGGGAGGACCGCCTGTGTGTCCTTGTGTTGCCATCTCGGCATCATCGGGCGGCATCGAGGCAGTTGCCCACGTTCCAGCCGTACAGCCATTCCATCGCATCATAAAAGCGCTCGGGGCTGCGGCCGCGCCACAGGTCGTTGCGCACCAGGCGTTCCACGCCTTTGGCGTGGTAAATGCGGCCCATCTCGCGGCTGGAGAGCACGATGCGGGCGGTGCGTGCCACGCGGGCGCGTTGGTACATGTCCAAAGCTTTGGGCCAGTCGTTGTGGTGGGTGCGCAGGGCTTCGCCCAAAGTGACGGCGTCTTCCATCGCCATGCACGCGCCTTGCGCCATGTATTGGGTGGTGGGGTGGGCGGCGTCGCCCAGCAAGGTCACGCGGCCATAGGTCCATTGGCCAATCGGCTCGCGGTCGGCGGTGGCCCAGCGCTTCCAGGTTTTGGGCAGGTCGATCAGCTGGCGGGCTTTGGGGCAGATGCCCTGGAAGTAGCTTTGCACTTCCTCTTTGCTGCCGTCTTTGACGCCCCATTCCTCTTGCTCGCGGCTGTGGAAGGTGACCACCACGTTGTACTGCTCACCACCGCGCAGCGGGTAGTGCACCAGGTGGCAGTTGGGGCCCACCCAAATGGCGGCGGCGTTCCACTGCAGATCGGCTGGAAAGTCTTTTTTCTCGACCACGGCGCGGTACACCACATGGCCCGTGACGCGGGCCGGGTCTGCCACAAACTGCTCGCGCACCACCGACTTGACGCCATCGGCCCCGATCAAGGCGCAGCCTTGGAATGCTCTGCCGTTTTGGTCCCACACGGTCACGCTGTTGTCGTCTTGCTCGATGCGCACCACCCGGGTGCTGGTGTGGAACTGCACTTGGCCGGTTTCTTGCGCCGCTTCGAGCAAGGACAAATGCACATCGGCGCGGTGGATCACGGCATAGGGGTTGCCAAAGCGCTGGCAAAACTTGTCGTCAGTGGGGATCTTGCCGACTTGGTATTCGTCGATCGCGTCGTGCATCACCA
>JBIKHW010000066.1:0-11402 GCA_044361935.1 Limnohabitans sp.
TTCAAGCATGGATGCCGGATCAAGTCCGGCATGACACCCCTCTCTGTCACCCCGGACTCGATCCGGGGTCTATCCCCCTTCGCACATGGATGCCGGATCAAGTCCGGCATGACACCCCGCTCTGTCACCCCGGGCTTGACCCGGGGTCCATCCCCTTTCACACATGGATGTCGGATCAAGTCCGGCATGACACCCCTCTCTGTCACCCCGGACTCGATCCGGGGTCTATCCCCCTTCGCACATGGATGCCGGATCAAGTCCGGCATGACATCTGACAAATGATCAGCGCCCCAACTCTTGCTGAACCCAAACGCGCACGCGGTCGCCCCAAAAAGACCGAGGGCGAGCGCGACGACGGCAATCGCCGTCAGGCGCTGATCTCGGCGGCGGCGCAGTTGTTCAAGCGCCAGGGTTACGACGCCACCAGCACCCGCGAGATCGCCGCGCAAGTGGGCATGCAGTCGGGCTCGCCGTTCTACCACTTTGGCAACAAGCAGGACCTCTTGCTGGCCGTGATGGTCGAGGGCATGCAGCAGGCGATTGCGCGGCAACACGCGGCCTGCACACACACCACGGCCGACAGCGCCCGCGAGCGCTTGCGCCAACTCATCCGCCACCACTTCGATGTGCTGCTGGGCCCCGACAGCGACTTCATTCCAGTGATGCTCTACGAGTGGCGATCACTCGCCCCCGCGCAGCGCAAAGCCATCACCGAACTCAAAGACGACTACGAGGCCGCCTGGATTCCCGTGCTGCAAGCCCTGCATGACACGGGCCAACTGCAAGCGCCTGTGGGTTTGGCGCGTTTGATGATTTTTGGTGCGCTCAACTGGTCGGTGCAATGGTACGAACCTGCCCGCAAAAACAAGGTGGCCAAACGTGCCACGCTGGACGAGTTGACCGAAACCGCCTTGCAACTTTTTTTAAAAGATACTCCATGAGCCCATCGCCTGCCAACACTTACCAATCGGTTTTCTCCCCCGGCTTGCTGGCAGGGCAAGTGATCATGGTCACCGGCGGCGGCTCGGGCATTGGCCGCTGCACCGCACACGAGCTGGCCAGCCTGGGCGCACACGTCGTGCTGGTGGGCCGCAACCCCGACAAACTGACCGCCACAGCACATGAGATCACCGGCGACGGTGGCCAGGCGAGTTGGCACAGCTGTGACATCCGGCGCGAGGACGATGTCAAAGCCATGATCGCTCAGGTGGTGCAGCAGCACGGGCGCATTCACGGCTTGGTCAACAACGCGGGCGGGCAATACATCTCGCCCCTGGCCAAGACCAGCGCCAAAGGCTGGCAAGCCGTCATCGACACCAACCTGACCGGTGGCTTTTTGGTGGCGCGGGAGTGCTTCAACCAAAGCATGCAGCAGCACGGCGGCGCGGTGGTCAACATCGTGGCCGACATGTGGGGCTCCATGCCGGGCATGGGCCACAGCGGCGCTGCACGTGCGGGCATGGTCAGCTTCACCGAAACCGCTGCATTGGAGTGGGCTACGCAAGGTGTGCGCGTGAATGCCGTGGCGCCCGGCTACATCGCCAGCAGCGGCATGGACCATTACCCGCCCGAGGCGGGCCCGATGTTGCGCGAGATGCGCAACACGGTGCCGCAAGGCCGCTTTGGCACCGAGGCCGAAACGTCAGCAGCCATTGTGTTTTTGCTCTCGCCCGCTGCCAGCTTTATCAGCGGCACGGTGCTGCGCGTGGACGGTGCCCGCCCGCAAATGCGCATGGGCTGGCAACAAGGTGTGGCCCAAGCCGATGTGCAAGAACGCGATGCCGTCAAACCCTTTGACGGCTTTCACCGCGCCGTGACCCCCAAGGTATTCCAATGACTTTTGAATCCACCTGGAACCCGCACAGCCCTGTGGCGCAGCAGCGGCGTGAAGCAGCGCTGGCCCGCCTGGCGCAGTGGCAAGCCTTGCAAGATAGGGCAGCTCTTGCCTCGGCCCAGTCCAAACCCGTATTCGACAAACGCGGGCAGTTGCTGCCGCGTGAACGTGTGGCTTTGCTACTCGACCCCGGCGCGCCCTTCTTGCCGCTGTGCGCTCTGGCGGGCTTCATGCAAGACACGCCCGACACGGCGAAGTCAGTACCCGGCGGCGGCATGATCGCGGGCATTGGCTTCATCAGTGGCGTGCGCTGCATGGTGGTGGCGAGCGACTCGGGCATCGAGGCCGGGGCCATTCAGGCGCGAGGCCTGGAAAAGATTTTGCGGGTGCAAGAGTTGGCCCTGGAAAACAAACTGCCTTTTGTGCACCTGGTTGAAAGCGCTGGGGCCAACCTGATGCAGTACAAGGTTGAGGGCTTTGTGCTGGGCGGCAGCCTGTTCCGCAACCTCGCCCGTTTGTCAGCCGCAGGCCTGCCAGTACTCACCGTGCAACACGGCTCGGGCACCGCAGGCGGGGCCTACATGCCGGGGCTGAGTGACACGGTGATCATGGTGCGCGGGAGGTCGCGGGCTTTTCTGGCGGGGCCGCCTTTGCTCAAAGCGGCCACCGGCGAAGTGGCCACCGAAGAAGAACTGGGCGGCGCCGAGATGCACACCAGCGTGTCGGGCCTGGGCGAGTACTTGTGCGAAGACGACCGCCACGCGCTGGGCACGGCGCGCAATGTGGTGGCGCGTTGGGACTGGGCTGCGCACTCCACACAAAGACAAACCAAGCCCCCGCGCTGGGATGCCGAAGAGCTGCTGGGTCTCATGCCCGCCCACCACCGCGAACCCATCGACATGCGCGAGGTCATTTTGCGGCTGGTGGACGATTCGGATTTTCTGGAATTCAAGCCTTTGTTTGGCGCAGCCACGGTGTGTGCACAAGCGCGCATCGGCGGGCATGCGGTGGGCATCATCAGCAACAACGGGCCGATCGACGTGGCCGGGGCCAACAAGGCCACGCACTTCATCCAGTGGATGTGCCAACTGGGCCACCCCATCGTCTATTTGCAAAACACCACCGGCTACATGGTGGGCAAAGACAGCGAGCAAGGCGGCATGATCAAACACGGCTCCAAGATGATCCAGGCCGTGACCAGTGCCACCGTGCCGCAAATCACCATCCAGTGCGGGGCCTCGTTTGGCGCAGGCAACTACGGCATGTGCGGGCGGGGTTATGCCCCGCGCTTTTTGTTCAGCTGGCCCGGCGCCAAAACCGCCGTGATGGGCGGCGAGCAAGCCGCACGCACCATGCAAATCGTGGCCGAAGCGGGCATGGCCCGCAAAGGCATCACGCCCGACCCCGACAAGATGCAGGCCCAGTTCGACAAGATCGTGGCCTTGTTTGAAGCACAAGCCGATGCCTTCTACACCAGCGGTCTGGTGCTGGACGACGGCGTGATTGACCCGCGAGATACGCGCAGTGTGCTCAGCTTTTGTCTGGACACCTGCGCCGAAAGTGCAGCCCGCCAGCCCCGCGCCATGCCCTTTGGTGTGGCCCGCATGTGAAGGCCCAGACATGGCCACCGATTTGAAACACATGCTCTTGCTGGACGCTGCCCACCAGTTGGGTGAGCAGCTGGCTGCGGCCGGGGCCACGGTGCACCGGGGCCAATGGCAAGCGGCCATGGGGGCCGACTTTGAAGCCCTGGGCCTGATGGACCGCGGCCGCCGCCTGGCTCAAGTGATGGCGACCTGTTTGCCGCCCGACTTTGCACAGGCCGCCCCTTTGCTGGTGCGGGCCATGGGCCGCCCCATGGGGCTGGACAAACACGGCGAGCCCACCACCAGTGGCGATGTGCCCAGCAGTTTCTTTTACCTGCCGCACAGCATGTACATCGCCAGCCATGGCCTGCAGCATCTGCGCGAGGCGCTGCACGCCCAACACGCCCTGACCCAGCGCTTCACCGCCGAATTCAGCCTGCGGCCGTTTTTGCAACAGCACCCTGAGGCCACCTTGGCCCACCTGGCGTTGTGGGCGCAAGACGACAATGCGCATGTGCGCCGCGCCGTGAGCGAAGCCACACGCCCTCGCCTGCCCTGGGCCCCACGTTTGCCCGATTTTGTGCGTGACCCCACGCCGGTGCTGCCTTTGTTGGCCCGCTTGCGCGACGACCCCTCGGCGTATGTGCGCCGCTCGGTGGCCAACCACCTGAACGACATCGGCAAAGACCACCCCGAGCTGCTCACCGGCTTGGCCCGCCAATGGCTGGACGATGCGCCGGTGCCTGCATCGCGGCAAGCCTTACTGCGCCATGCGCTGCGAACCGCCATCAAACGCGGTGATGCGCAGGCCCTGGCCTTGTTCGGGCATGGGCAAGTGAGCCCTTTGCAGATTCAAAGCGCGAGCATCAGCCCGTCCACAGTTCGGATTGGCGAGAGCGTGGCCGTGCGCTGCCAGTTGCACAACCCCAGCGCCCAAGCGGCCCGCGCACTGGCCGATTGGCGGGTGTTTTACGTCAAGGCCAACGGCACGCTCAGCCCGAAGGTGTTCAAAGGCAGCACGGTGCAGGTCGAGGCCCACAGCAGTGGGGGAATAGAAAAAACCCTGTCACTGCGCCAAATGAGCACCCGCACCCACCACCCGGGCCGCCACACGGTGGAGATCGCCCTCAATGGGCACGTCCACCCCCTCGGTTACTTTGATCTGCAACGCTGAACCCCCACCCCAGGAGACAAAACATGCAATACACCCACGAGCACCGCGAGATTCAGAACACGCTCAAGCGTTTCATCGAGGCCGAGATCAACCCCCATGTGGACGAGTGGGAGGCGGCCGAGATTTTCCCGGCGCACGAGGTCTTCAAGAAGATGGGCAACTTGGGGCTGCTGGGCCTGACCAAGCCCGAGGCCTTTGGCGGAGCGGGGCTGGATTATTCGTACAGCATGGCCATGGCCGAGGCGCTGGGACACATCGACTGCGGCGGCATTCCCATGGCCATTGGTGTGCAAACCGACATGGCCACGCCTGCGCTGGCGCGTTTTGGCAGCGACGAATTGCGTGCGCAGTTTTTGGCACCAGCCATTGCGGGCGACATGGTGGGCTGCATTGGCGTGAGCGAGCCCGGCGCGGGCAGTGATGTGGCGGGCATCAAAACCGTGGCCCGCAAGGACGGTGACGACTACGTGATCAGCGGCCAGAAAATGTGGATCACCAACAGCTTGCAGGCCGACTGGATGTGCATGTTGGTCAACACCGGTGAAGGTCCCATCCATAAGAACAAGAGTCTCGTTATGGTGCCCATGCGCGAAAACGGCAAGCTGCTGCCCGGCATCGAGGTGGGTAAAAAGATCAAAAAAATCGGCATGAACAGCAGCGACACCGGCCTGATTTATTTTGACGAAGTGCGGGTGCCACAGCGTTACCGCATCGGCGCCGAGGGGCAGGGCTTCATCTACCAGATGCAGCAGTTTCAGGAGGAGCGCCTGTGGTGCGCAGCCAGCACGCTGCAGTCGCTGACCAATTGCATCCAGTGGACCGTGGACTGGGCGCAAGAGCGCAAGCTGTTTGGATCGACTCTGGCCGACCAGCAATGGGTGCAGTTCAAGCTGGCCGAACTCAAAGCCGACGTGGAATGCCTGCGTGCCCTGACCTACCAAGCTTGCGAGCATTACATCGCCGGTGAAGACGTGACCGAGTGGGCGACCATGGCCAAGCTCAAAGCGGGTCGTTTGAACCGCACCGTGCCCGACACCTGCCTGCAGTTCTGGGGCGGTATGGGCTTCACTTGGGAGAACAAGGTTTCACGCATGTACCGCGATGGCCGCTTGGCCTCGATTGGAGGTGGCGCGGACGAGGTGATGCTGGGCATCTTGTCCAAGATGATGGGCATTGCCAAGCGGCCCCAAAAATGAGCGACGCTTTATTGATCGAGCGCAAGGGCGCTGTCGAGACCTGGACGATGAACGACTCGGCCACACGCAACGCCTTGAGCGATGCGATGGTGGACGGCTTGCTGCAAGCCTGTGCGCGGGCGGCACAAGACGCCTCGCTGCGCATCGTGGTGCTGACGGGTGCAGGCGGCGCCTTTTGCGCAGGCGGCAGTTTGGGCGGCTTTGCCAGCCTGATCGGCCAGCCACTGCAAGACGGGCAAACCGACCCGCTGCTGGCCATGAACCGTGGCTTTGGTGACCTGCTGCACGCGCTGTGCGCCCTGCCCCAGATGCTGGTGTGCCGGGTCGATGGTGCGGCCATGGGCGGCGGTTTTGGTCTGGTGTGCTGCGCCGACCATGTGGTGGCCACAGCCCGTTCGGTGCTAGGCACACCCGAGGTCACGTTGGGCTTGCCGCCTGCACAGATTGCGCCTTTTGTGTGGCAACGCTTGGGCGACAGCGCGGCACGCCAGTGCTTGCTGCAAGGCCTGAGCTACACCGCTGCCCAAGCGCAGCAAGTGGGCTTGGTGAACGAGGTCATCGATCAGGAAAGCGATGCTGCGTGGGGAAAAACACTCACGCGCCTGATGCGTGCAGCACCCGGCGCGGTGACCAGCACCAAACAACTGCTGCGCAGCTTGCGCGGCCCGGTGCCCGACATGCGCGATGCAGCGGCGCAGGCTTTTGCCAGCGGCTTGCGCAGTGCCGAGGCTGCCCAAGGCCTGGCCGCTTTTGCACGCAAACAACCCGCCCCCTGGACACTATCTGACAAGGACACGGCATGAACCCCCAGGTCTCTCGCCTACTGATCGCCAACCGGGGCGAGATCGCGCGGCGCGTCATCCGCACGGCGCGGAGTATGGGCATCGCGACGGTGGCGGTGTATTCAGACGCCGACCAGGGCGCCTTGCATGTGCAAGAAGCCGACACAGCCTATGCCTTGGGAGGCACGCTGTCAGCCGACTCCTATTTGCGCATCGACAAACTGCTGGCCGCAGCGCAGGCCACCGGCGCCGATGCGGTGCACCCCGGCTATGGTTTTTTGAGCGAAAACGCCGAGTTCGCCCAGGCGGTGATCGAGGCAGGCCTGACCTGGGTCGGACCTCCACCCAAGGCCATCCGTGCGCTGGGCAGCAAGTCGGCTGCCAAGGCGCTGGCCCAATTGCACGGCGTGCCTTGTTTGCCGGGCTACTTTGGCGCAGACCAAAGTGATTCCACCTTCATTGCACAAGCTGAGCAGCTGGGCTTGCCGCTGATGGTGAAAGCCGTGGCCGGGGGTGGCGGGCGCGGCATGCGCATGGTGACCGACATGGCGCAGCTGCTGCCTGCTCTGCACAGTGCGCGATCTGAAGCGCTGGCCGGTTTTGGCAACGGCGACTTGTTGATGGAACGCGCTTTGCTGCGGCCTCGCCACATCGAGGTGCAAATCATGGCCGACATGCACGGCCACTGCATCCACCTGGGTGAGCGCGACTGCTCGGTGCAGCGCCGCCACCAAAAGATCATCGAAGAATCACCCAGCCCGGCCGTGACGCCCGGACTGCGTGAGCAGCTTGGGCAAGCGGCGATTGCCCTCGCGCAATCGGCGGGCTATGTCGGCGCGGGCACGGTGGAGTTTTTGCTGGACGAGGCGCAAAGCGACAAACCTTTTTATTTGATGGAGATGAACACCCGCTTGCAGGTGGAACACCCTGTGACCGAGATGCTCACCGGCCTTGATTTGGTGGAATGGCAAGTGCGCATCGCACGCGGCGAAGCGCTGCCGCTCACACAAGCCGATATTCAATTGCAAGGCCACGCCATCGAGGTGCGCCTGTGCGCCGAAGACGAACATTTCACGCCACAGACGGGCACGGTATTGGCCTTTGCCGAGCCAGAAGGTTTGCGCTTTGACCATGTGCTGCACGCCGGGGCCGTGGTCACGCCGCACTACGATTCGATGCTGGGCAAACTGATCGCGCATGCGCCCACACGGATTGAAGCCATTGAGCGCCTGAGCGCAGGCCTGCAGCACACCACACTGCTGGGCCTGCCCACCAACCGCGCTTTTTTGGCCGCGTGTTTACAGCACCCGGTGTTCCGCGCGGGTGATGCCTTGAATCCTTTCTTAGTCGAGCAGGCCGACACCGTGCGTGAGCGCTTGCAAGCCAGCGCCGATGCACAGACCTTGGCCGCGCTCGCGGTGCTGTATGTCCAGCACCCACCCGCGCAGCACATGGCCAGCCCCTTTGCGCGACCCGTGCGCATGGGCTTTGCGGGGCAGGCCAACGTTTGGCAAGCGGCGGTGCACGAACTTGGACAAGGTCAGGTGCGGGTGCGCCAAGGCGATGTCGCACACGCAGTGCAGATCCAACACTCTCCCAACAAGCTCGTCAACGGTGCCCATCACCACACGCTCTTGATCACCCTAAACGGTGTTTATTGGCAAGTGCATGCAGCCCACACAGGCGGCACGGCTGAGCGTTGGCATGTGCAAGTAAACGGGGCAGAAAGCGCAGAGCTGTGGCTGAGCGACCAAAGCCACAGCCCCCCGGCCAGCGGACCCAACGCACAAGCGGCCACCCTGCTGCGTGCGCCCTTCAATGGCAAGCTCATCGCGCTGCATGTGCGTGAGGGCGACAGCGTCAAACAAGGTGACGCGCTGCTGGTGATTGAATCCATGAAACTCGAACACACCCTGACCGCCACACGCGACGCCGTGGTGCACAGCGTGCCGGTGTTGGCCGGTCAACAAGTGGGCCCGGGTCAGGTGCTGGTGCAATGGCAGGAGGCCGCATGAACGCCGCAGATTTCACAAGCGAAGACCTGCAAAGCCTGCAAACCACGGTCGAACGATTTGCCAAGCAGGCCATCGCGCCCCATGTGGCCGCTTGGGAAGAATCCGGTCAGTTTGACCGTTCGCTGTACACACAAGCTGCGCATTTGGGCTTGCTGGGCCTGGGCTACCCCGAGCACTTGGGCGGCACACCCGCGCCTTGGCGTGCGCGCAACATGCTGTCGCAAACCCTGGCGCGTTACGGTGGCAGTGGTGGCGTGATGGCCAGCTTGTTTTCACACAACATCGGCCTGCCACCGGTCATGGCGCATGGCAGTGCCGAGCTGCAGGCCGAAGTGGTGCCGCCGGTGTTGCACGGCGAGCGCATCGCAGCACTCGCCATCACCGAGCCCGGCGGCGGCTCGGACGTGGCCAGCCTGCGCACCACAGCCCGTGCCGACGGGGCCGACTATGTGATCGACGGCGAAAAGACCTTCATCACCTCGGGCCTGCGGGCCGACTGGATCACGCTGGCGGTGCGCACCAACCTGGCCAGCAAAGGGGCCAGTGGCATCTCGATGGTGGTGGTGCCGGGCGACACACCGGGCATCACGCGCACACGGCTGCACAAGATGGGCTGGCACAGCTCCGACACCGCTCAGCTGCACTTTGACGGTGTGCGGGTGCCCCAGCGCTACCGGCTGGGTGAGGAAGGTGCAGGTTTCAAAATGATCATGGGCAACTTCAATGGCGAGCGCCTGGCCATGTCGGCCATGGCGCTGGGCTTTGCGCAGGCCTGCTTTGACGAAGCTTTGGATTGGAGTCGTCAACGCCAGACCTTTGGTGCGGCCCTGATCGAGCGGCAGGTGATCCGCCACAAGCTGATGGACATGCAGATGCGCATCTTGTCCACCCAAGCCTGGGTGGATGCGGTGACGCAGCAAGCCGATGCGGGCCAAACCGGTGCCGAGTGGGTGGCCCAGGTGTGCCTGCTCAAAAACCACGCCACCCAGACCATGCAGTTTTGCGCCGATGCCGCCGTTCAGATGCTGGGCGGCATGGGCTTCATGCGTGGCACCGTGAGCGAGCGGGTTTACCGCGAGGTCAAGGTGATGATGATCGGTGGTGGGGCCGAAGAGATCATGAAAGAGCTTGCGGCCAAGCAGTTGGGGATTTGAGCGCTGAGACAGCCGTCATTCATTGTCAGAGCGCAGACTCACTGCAAATGCGCCCATGTCATGGCGCGAAATCTCGGTCAAGAATCGCGTGCAGCCAGGACTTCTTGCTTTTGTAGTGGTCGCCATAGCCATAACGCCCGTCGCCTTAGGCCTGCGGGCTCAGCACGGCAGCCGCTGACTGTGGTGACATGAGGGGTGTCGGTAGATGTGGGGAATTTCATGGTGATTCCTTTGGATTTGGACAAACTGAACATGGGGATCAGACTCTCAACCATTTCCCTGCACAGTCTGACAGCACACACCTTGAAGTCGACGTGGGTCCATTGCTCGTCAATGTGCCCTTCGTTGCTGCTGAAAAGTGGCCCAACGTTAATCACACCATTCCTCCCTTAAAAACAGATAATAGTCCATCAACCCTCTTAATTTATCTGCTCATGCGCACCACCTTCAACTACAAGCACCTGTATTACTTCTGGGTCGTGGCCAAGGAAGGAGGCATCACCCGGGCCGCAGACAAACTCGACATGGCGGTGCAAACCGTGAGTGCCCAGGTGCGAGAGCTGGAACGGTCCCTGGGTTATGCCCTGCTCAAACCCGCAGGGCGCGGCTTGGTGCTGACTGATGCCGGACTGGCCGCCATGCAGCAAGCCGACCAGATTTTTCAGTTGGGCGAAAACCTGCCGGCGCTTGTGCGCGACGCGGTGAGTTCTCCCACTGTGCGCTTAGCTGCGGGCATCTCGGACGGTCTGCCCAAACTGGTGGTTCGCCGCCTGATGCAGCCCGTCATGGGCGAGCCGCATTTGCGCTTGCTCTGCCATGAGGGTGAATTCGACGACCTGTTGGGTGACCTGGCCCTGCATCGCCTTGATGTGGTGCTCTCGGACCGCCCCGCGCCGGGCAACGCCAACATCAAACTTTACAACCATGCGCTGGGCTCGTGTCCCGTGTCTTGGTATGGCACGGCAGCGCTGGTCAAGGCAGCCAAAAAAAAGTTTCCATCCAGCCTGGCCGAGGTGCCGGTGCTGCTGCCCACCGGCCACACCGCAGTGCGCGCCCGACTGGACCATTGGTTTGAACAGCACGGCATCCGTCCACGCATTGTGGGCGAGTTCGAGGACAGCGCCTTGCTCAAGACCTTTGGTGAAAGTGGTATGGGTGTCTTCCCGGCCGCTGAGTGGATGCACGACGAGCTGCTGGCGCACTACGACGTGCAGCGCCTGGGGCCCTGCGAAGGCGTGAAGGAAAACTTTTTTGCGATCGGAACCGAAAAGAAAGTCCAACACCCCCTGGTACAGCGGCTCTTGCAGGCCAGCATCGCTGCCCATTGAGACACGCAGGCACCGCAGCTTCAAACGTGAAAAAGCCCCCAGGGCTTGTGACCCTGGAGGCTTCTTCAAGAGCGCCGTGCCTCAGGACTTGGCTGAGCGCACACTCAACAACATGGTCACGGCCAGGATACCGACCACCACACCCAGCGAGATGCCGACCGGGATCTTGAATATGTCGATCAGGCACATCTTGGTGCCGATGAACACCAGAATCACTGCCAAACCGTAGTTGAGCAGGTGGAACTTGTTGGCCACTGCCGCCAGCAAGAAATACATGGCACGCAAACCCAGGATGGCGAACACGTTGCTGGTCAGCACGATGAAGGGGTCCGA
>JBIKHW010000365.1:0-3481 GCA_044361935.1 Limnohabitans sp.
AGTTGCGTGTTCCCTGGCATCTGCCAGAACCTGACCACCGACCACGGCCCGCTGATCAACATGTACCGCAGGGCGCGCAACCTGAAGGGCATCAAGAAGATTTTGATTGGTTCCGGCCTGCGTTACGACCTGGCCGTGCAGTCGCCCGAATACGTGAAAGAGCTGGTGCAGCACCATGTGGGCGGCTACCTCAAGATCGCGCCAGAGCACACCGAGGGCGGCCCGCTGTCCAAGATGATGAAGCCGGGCATCGGCACCTACGACCGCTTCAAGTCGATGTTCGACAAGTACAGCGAAGAAGTGGGCAAAAAGCAGTTCCTCATCCCGTACTTCATCGCCGCCCACCCGGGCACCAGCGACGAAGACATGATGAACTTGGCCATCTGGCTCAAAAAGAACGGTTTCCGCGCCGACCAGGTGCAGACCTTCTACCCCAGCCCCATGGCCACGGCCACGGCCATGTACCACTCCACCCGCAACCCGCTGCGCAAAATCACCCGCGACAGCGAAAAAGTGGACGTGGTCAAAGGCGACAAACGCCGCCGCCTGCACAAAGCGTTTTTACGCTACCACGACGCCACCAACTGGCCCCTGCTGCGCGAAGCCTTGAAAGCCATGGGCCGGTCTGATTTGATTGGCAACGGCAAACACCACCTGATCCCGAACTGGCAGCCGCTGGCCGAAGAAGGCTACCAAAGCGCCCGCCGCAAAAACAGCACGGGTGCTGGAGCCAAGTCGTCGGTGTCTTTGTCGACTGCTAAGCGATCAACGCAGCCCCGAAAAGGTCAGTTACTCACCCAGCACACGGGCTTGCCACCGCGCAAAAAAGGCTGACTTTCAAGCTCCTTTGATTCGGCATTGAATTTTTCGGGGTTGTAAGGCGTTTAACAATTTACCTATTTTTTAGGCCTTCCTCCCCGGCTTGGAGGCTGGTGGATTGCTTGCTTCGTTCCACTTACACCGCCCTGGTTTTTGAGCGATGCTTGTCCGTTTTGGCTTTTTATGGCGCAAAATGCGCCAAAAGGAGAGCCTCATGTCCGCATCGTCATCTTCGTCCTCATATTCTTTCTCATCCGTCAAGTTGTCTTCAGGTTTGGTCAGTCAGGCCCGTGACGCAGCCTCAAGCATGCGCCGTTCGGTGGCCGGGCAGATCGAGTATTGGGCAACTTTGGGCCGTATTGCCGAGGCATCTGGCTTGACGGTCTCTGAAGCGCGTGAGGCCATCGCGCTCTACGATGTCCGCCAGGTCGCTCCTGCGGATGCCGACCCGTTGGACGCTATGCAATCAGACTTTTTGGCAGCAGAAAGCTCGGGCCGCCTTGCGCAGGCCGTGCGCCAGACTGTGCAGAGCAACCGCCGTCAGGTGGTGAAGGCAGCCTGAGATGCGTTCAAGTGCAACCCCTTCAGTCGACGCAAATGGTGCCAGGGGCCTTTGATGAGCGAGTTTTTGATCTACCAGACCGAGGGGGGCAAAACCCAAATCTCGGTGGTGCTGGAAAACGAAACCCTTTGGCTATCTCAAAAGCAGCTGACCGAGTTGTTTGGCAAGGCCAAGGGCACGATCAGCGAGCACATCAAACACATCTTTGAGGACGGTGAATTGCAAGAGGATTCAGTTGTTCGGTTTTACCGAACAACTGCCGCCGACGGTAAAAACTACGAAGTGGCGCACTACAACCTCGACATGGTGCTGGCCCTGGGCTATCGGGTCCGCAGCCAAGCGGGTGTGCGTTTCAGGCAGTGGGCCAGTGCGCAGCTCAAAGAGTTCATCGTCAAGGGCTTTTTGCTGGACGATGAGCGCCTGAAAAACCCCGGCCAAGGGCGCGACTACTTCGACGAGCTGACCCGCCGCCTGCAAGACATTCGCACCAGCGAGCGCCGGTTTTACCAAAAGATCACCGACATTTACGCCACCAGCGTGGACTATGACGCCAGCGCCGAGCTGACACAGGCCTTTTTGCGATGGTGCAAAACAAGGTGCATTACGCCATTCATGGCCACACAGCGGCAGAGCTGGTCAAGCTGCGGGCCGACAGCGCCAAGCCCCACATGGGCATGACGAATTGGCCGGGCGAGCGCATTCGCAAAAGCGATGCAGTGGTGGCCAAAAACTACCTGAAAGAAGACGAGTTGCTTGCCCTGAACAACTTGACCGAGCAATACCTGGTGTTTGCCGAGGGCCAAGCGGCTCGCCGCGTCGCCATGACCATGCAAGCCTGGGTGGACAAGCTCGAAGGCTTTTTGACCTTGAACGACCGGGAAATTTTGCAAAGCGCTTGGCAGGTGTCAGCGGAGTTGGCCAAGCAACACGCCGAGGGCGAGTATGCCAAGTACCGCGTGCTGGAAGATGCACGCTTTGAGTCGGACTTTGACCGCATGGTTCGGTCCTTGCCTGCGCCCAAAGATCAAAAAGCTTGAACTTTTGGTGCGTTGCCGTTTTTTGATGGCATGACCGGTTTCAGAGCTTGTTTGTCGCCACTACACACCGCACCCCCAAGTCCTCCATCAAGCGCTGCTGCGCTGTCGCAGGAGTCCTGTCGGTGAAAAGGGTGTGCACCGCTTTGAGTGGGGCCATTTCGATCATGGCGGGGCGGTCGAATTTGCTGTGGTCGGCCACCAGCCACACCTGGCGTGACTGGGCCACGATGGCTCGGGCGACCATGACTTCGCGCAGGTCGTAGTCGCGGAGGGTGCCGTCGGCGTCGATGCCGCTGATGCCGATCAGGCCGATGTCCACCTTGAACTGCCGGATGAAGGCCAGCGCGGCTTCACCCACCACGCCCAGGTCTTCGTGACGCACGGTGCCGCCTGCCACCAGCACGTCGCACTCGGGGTTGGCCGCTAGGATGTGCGCCACATGCAGGTTGTTGGTGATCACGCGCAGGCCTTTGTGCTGCAGCAGCTCGCGGGCCACGGCCTCGACGGTGGTGCCGATGTTCATGAACAGGCTGGCACCGTTGGGGATGGCCTGGGCCACTTGCCTGGCGATGTCTTGTTTGGCTTGTGCTTGGGTACGCTGGCGCTCGGTGTAGGTGGTGTTGCGTGTGGACGAGTCGACGGCCCGCACACCTCCATGAAAGCGTTCGAGCTGCGCCGCTTCGGTCAACCGCTGCACATCACGCCTGGCGGTTTGCAAGGTGATGCCGAATTGCTCGGCCAGGGTTTCGGTCTTGACACTGCCTTTCGCGCGCACGGCTTGCAAGATGCTCAGTTGTCGGGGGTTCAGGGCCATGGGGGCTTTTTTTCAAGTGGGGAGTGTGGGTTTGAAGCAGGACGATACCTTGTGCTGAATTGAAGGTGGTTTCATCGATACAATCACAAACGAATCATTTTAATCATGTATTTTTGATTGTTTGAGGGATTGTTTTGAGCCATTTAAACCCTGAAGACGAAGCGCCAGAGCGGTGTGATCTGCTGGTGGTGGGCGGTGGGGCCACCGGTTTGGGGGTGGCTTTGCAGGCGGCGCTGGAGGGGCGCAGCG
>JBIKHW010000067.1:0-11289 GCA_044361935.1 Limnohabitans sp.
AAACCGACGTCAGCCTGCCCGCCTGAGCTCCAGTAGCCGCGCATCAGGTTATCAGCGCGTATGCAGACTTCACCCGTCTCTCCGGGGCCAACTTCTTGCCCTTGAGCGTTGATGAGCTTGACCTGCGCTTCGGGGTGCGGCCAGCCCGAAGCGCCCACGCGGGCCATGGCCTCGGGCAGACGCAGCACGATGGACACGGGGCCTGTTTCGGTGGTGCCATAGACCTGCCCCACGGGCACACCGCGTGCGTGCAGGATGTCGAGGTAAGCCACAGGCACGGTAGACGAACCGGTCATGATGCCGCGCAGGCAAGCGAGCGATGTATCAGCCCAGCGCGGGTGTTCAAACACGGCTCGCATGGTGGCGGGCACCAAGAGTGACAGTGTGGGGCGGTTCGTGTGCATTTCATCCAACCAAGCGGTCGGGTCAAAGCGCGGATGGAGCACCACCTCCACCCCCGCCAACAGCGCGGGCAATGTCTGGATGCACAGGCCGCCCACATGAAACATGGGCAAGGTGGACAGCACTTTGTCGCCGGGCGCAAAGTCATGCGCCCATGCACTGGCACGGGCATTGGCCAGCAGCGCGGCTTGTGTGTGCACCGCGCCCTTGGGCACGCCTGTGGTGCCTGAGGTGTAGACCAGCAGCAGCGGCAAGTCGCCATGCACGGCGGGCAGTGGCAAGGCGCGTGGCGAAGCGGTAGCGATCAAGGTGTCGTGGTGGGTGTGCTGCAGGTCTGCGCCTTGCAGCGCTTGGGCCGTATCGGCATGGTGGCTGTCGTGCACCAGCAGGCGCGGCTGGGCGTCTTGCATGACCTGCTGCAACTCGGGCACGGCCAGGCGAAAGTTGAGCGGCAAAAACACCGCACCCAAACGGGCGCAGGCCACCAGCGTGACCAGCTGCAGCTCGTGGTTGAAACCCAGCCAGGCCACGCGGTCGCCCGGCTGCACGCCCCAGGTGGACTGCAGGTGCGCGGTGACGCGCTCTACGCGCCGCCAGAACTTGGCGAAGTCGTAGGCGAAGGTGCTGTCACCGGTCTGGGTGGCCTTGCGCTCATCGCCCCGGAAGGTCATGGCGGGCTGCGTGCCGCAGTCCTGCGCCAGCTGCGCAAAGCGGGCCGCGAGGGGGCTGGTTTCGGGGGCCTGCATCACTCGTCTTTTTCGCCGGGTTCGTACAGGGCTTCGCGGCCAATGCGGTCCATGCACAGCTCGGCCGTCCAAGGCAGCATGAGCGAGCCGCAACGTGCATCACGGTACAGGCGCTCCAGCGGCAGGCTTTTGAGCATGGACTGACCGCCACAAGTGCGGATGGCCAAACGGGCGATGTCTTGCGCGTTTTCCATGATGGTGTATTGCGCGGCATAGGCCCGCAGGCGGGTGGACTTGCTCGGGTCGACCTTGGCGTCTTCAATGGCACGCAGGAACAGGTTGCGGGTTTGTTCGAGCTTGATGAACATCTCGGCCACCGCGATCTGTTTGGTGGCGAACTGGCGGCGCTTGACGGGGCCCGTGCCCGGAATCTCGCCACGCAAATATGCCACGGTGAAGTCGTACGCCGCTTGCGCGATGCCCATGTAGGTGGGCGAGAGCGTCATGAACATGTGCGGCCAGCGGCTGGCGGCCTGAAAGTACAGGCCTTGCGGCATGAGGGCCGCGTCGTCGGGCACAAACACGTCTTTGAAAATCAAATTGCGCGACACGGTGGCGCGCATGCCCAGAGGGTCCCATTCGCCTTCGATCGTCAGACCTGGCGCCGTGCGGGGTATGGCCAGGTACAAGGTGTCGCGGCGCGAGAGGTCAGCACCCTCTTTCTTTTCGGTGCAGAGCACACCAAAGTAATCGGCAGCGTCGGACAGAGATGCAAAGATTTTTTTGCCGTTGATCTTCCAGCCGCCATCGACCTTGACGGCGAGTGTGCCGAAGGGCTGAGCGCCTGAGGCTGCAGCGCCGCCTTCGGAAAACGGCTGCGCGTAAATCGCGCCGTCTTTCACCACGCGGGCAAAGTGCGTGGCTTGGTGCGTGCGGTGTGATGCGCGTTGCTCGGGCGTCATCTCCAAGTCTTCAGACAACAGACCGCTCCAGAGCATGGTGCAAACGTGCATGTTGAAGGTAAGCGCGGTGGCGCCGCAGTAGCGACCGATCTCGGCCGAGACCATTGCATAGGTGGTGTAATCGGCACCCTGGCCGCCATGCGCTTCGGGCACGCACAGCGCCAGCAGGCCCGAGTCGCGCATGTCATCGTAGTTGGCAAATGGGAACTGAGCGTCGCGGTCGAGCTGCGCGGCACGCGGGGCGAACTTCTCGCGGCCGAGTTGCCGCGCCAGGGCCATCAGCTTTTGCTGCTTCTCGGTCAGGGGGTAGTCGTCGCCACTGATGGGCATGACGTCTGGTTGAGAGGGAGCTTGCACGTCGGTCATGGTTTCACGTCCTTCAGGAATTTTTCGAGTTCGGCGTTGAACGCCTCGGGCTGTTCGTAATGCAGCAAATGCCCTGCCCCGGCCAGGCAGGCGTTGCGCGCACCGGGAATCTTTTGCGCCATGCGTTCCATCACGGTAGGCGGTGCGGTGCGGTCATGTTCTGCGGCCAGACACAGCACGGGCACGGTGATGGTGGGCAAAGCGGCGCGTTGCTCAAACTGCACCAGCGCATGCAGCGCGGCGCGGTAAGTGGCAGGCGGCACCGCCGACATGCTTTGGTGCGCCGACTTCAGATGGGCGGGGATCGTGTGGGCGGCATCGCCACCGGGTGCGGCCATGGTGGGGATCAGCTTGTCGGCGATGTCGCCCATGGTTTTGCCCGCTTCCAGCGGGGCCAGGCGCTGTGCCAAAAACTGTTTTTGAAACTCACCGTCGCTGTGGCCAAAAGCCGGGCTGCTGGCGGCCAGCAGCAGGCCACGGATGCGCTCTGGCTTTTGCGTCCAAGCCTGCAAGGCGACCATGGCCCCCATGCTGTGGCCCACCAACACGGCTTGGTCGATGTGCGCCGCGTCCAGCATCTGCCAGAGGGCTTGCGCCAGGTGCGCAAATTCATAGGGGGTGACCATGGGGCTGTCGCCATAACCGGGCATGTCCCAGGCCAGACTGCGCCAACCCAGAGCAGCCACATGCGCTTGCTGCGCTGCCCAGCCGTGTCGGCCGCCGCCCACGCCGTGCAAGAACACCACCGCGGGCTGTGTGGGCAAGCCCACGTCGGTGAAGGCGGGTGCGTTCATGCCAGCGCCGCGCTCACCACTTGGCCCGCATCGACCACCACCGTGTCGTCCAGCCGGATGGTGCAGCCGCGCATGGGCAAGTCAAAGTGGCCCAGCGTGTGGCGGCCCGCGACTTCGTTGGCCCCGGTCGAATACAAAAAGTTGCCTGCAAAGGCCCGCAGCTCGGTCCCGTTGCAGTCTCGCTTGTCATAGAACGCCATGGCGTCCCAACGCGCTGCCGGGTTCAGGCCAAAGCCCACATGCGAGACGGCATACGCGGCGCGGTGGCCCTCAAAGTCTTCCCAGGCCTTGTAGTAGCCGCGCATCATGTCCACATCCACGCCCTGCCCCTCGATGGCGACCACGCTGTCGTTCTCGATGGTCAGGCGGATCGTGTCGCGCAAATAGCTTTTGAAGGTCAGGTTCACATCACCCGGGGCCATGACCAACGTGCCGTTGACACTGCCTGCGGCCGGGAAAGCCAGCGCCAACCCGGCAGGCCAGTGCGACACCATGCCCGGCTTGGGGCAAAAGCCCCACACACCGCCGACCACCGCTTGTTTGTCGCCATGTTTCAGGTTCACTCGCAGGTCGGTGCCTGCGGCAGACGTCACATGCATTTGCTGTGCGCCACGCAGCTTCTTCATGGCGGCACGCACCACGCCTTCGAGCGCTGGATCGGGCACAGTGCGTTCCAAGATTTCAGGATGCTCGTTGGACACCATGAGCAGGCGCGGCATGTGGCCGTCCAAGCCTTTCATGATGGTGGGCAACTCGGGCGCGTGCAGCAGGCCTTCGACGGTGCAGTCCACCACCATGTCGGCGCGGGCCAATGCAGCCACCACGGGGCCGAGCTGGCCAATCGCGTCGCTGGCCCCTGTGGAGCGCACGGGTGCGGGGGCGGTAAGGACTGGCGTCGTCAAAGTCACCTCGAACACGCGGGCGCCCATGGCCTCCAGCGCGAGGCGGGCCAAGTCCACGTTGACCCGGCGTGATTGGGTTTCGGCCAAAATAGCGACCACTTCGCCAGGCTGCACCTCGCACAGCGTGAAGGTGCGGGTAAAAGCCGCGAGCCACCTGTTTTCGATTCGTTCCACCAGCATGCTTGTCTCCTTGGCCTGCAGCTCTGAACGGTTCTCCTGCAGACATGAATGATCAGTTTATATGAAAATTCATGCAATTCAACTATCATCCATACATGCATCAAGCCCCCCCATCTCACATCAAAGCGCTCAGTCCAGACTTTGAAACACCGCATTTCAAGCAAGCCCTGTCGCGCTTTGCCACGGGGGTGACCGTCATCACCACGTTCGCACCAGGCGCACACAAGGGCGATTCGGCCAGCAGCAGCTTTGTGGGCATCACCGCCAGTTCATTCAACTCGGTGTCGCTCACGCCGCCGCTGGTGCTGTGGAGCCTGGGGCAAGGTGCCAGCAGCGCTCCGCTGTTCCATGCGGGCACGCATTACGTGGTGAACGTGCTGGCCGCCGATCAGCTGGATGTCTGCAACCGTTTTGCCTTCGGCAAGGGCGACCGCTTTGCCGACACCGCTTACAAGCTGGGCGAGTCAGGCTTACCCATTTTGGATGGCGCTCTGGCCTGGTTTGAATGCCACAACCGCAGCCGACACGAAGAAGGCGACCATGTGATTTTTGTGGGCGAGGTGGAACGCTGCGGCTTCAGCGATGGCTCGGCCCCACTCGTTTACCAAGGCGGTCAGTTCAGCACCACCACGCCTCTAGCATGAGCAACCCGGCAGGCTTTGTGGATGACTACCTGGCCTACTTGCTGGCGCGTGCCAGCCATTTAATTTCGAGCGAGTTCCACGCCGTGGTCGAAGCCAGCGGCCTGAGCCTGATGGAGTGGCGCGTCATGGCCAGCTTGTCGGGAAAAGACAGTTTGAGCATCAACGAACTCGCCAGCATCGTGCTGGCCAAACAACCCACCGTGACCAAGCTGGTGGGCCGCATGCAAGACGCCGGGTGGGTCAAGCGCTGCGACGCTGCACACGACAAACGGCAAAGCCTAGTCAGCCTTACAGCTGCTGGTCGGCGCAAAGTGCAGCCCCTGCTGAAGCAAGCCAAAGCGCACGAAGCGCAGGTGGTGTCTGCTTTGGGTGCGGACCCGGCGCATCAACTCAAGGTCATGCTGGAGAGCTTGATTGCGGCGCATGGCAACGCTGTCGTGGTTTGAACCGCTTTCGCGGTTTTGTTTAACCCCTGACAGAGACTTGTTACTGCAGGGTAGCGTTGTGAGTTGCCTCTTAATGGCCTGGCTTTAGATGGAGGTCCTTGGCGCGCATATTCAATACCCCTTTATGAGTTTTGAATAAAGTGACAAGCTCTTTAACTCACTGAAGACTGTTCATGAAACTACGCGTCAACGACCAATGGGTGAATGTGCCTGAACAATGGCACGAAGAGTCGCTACTTCATGTCTTGCGTGAGGGTTTGGGGCTTGTAGGCACAAAGTTTGGATGTGGAGCAGGACTTTGTGGTGCATGTACGGTGCACATCAATGGTGAGCCTGTCAGAAGCTGCCTGACCCCAGTAGTATCAACGGTCGACAAGACCATTCTGACGGTCGAGGGTCTAGCTCCATTGGGCGAACTACACCCAGTGCAGCAAAAGTGGCTGAGTGCCGCCATCCCCCAGTGTGGCTACTGTCAGTCGGGTCAAATCATGGCCACTGTTGCTTTACTGAAACGAATACCGCGTCCAAGTGATGAGCAAATCGACAATGCCCTCGCGGGGCATCTGTGCCGTTGTGGGACCCAACCCCGAGTGCGCACCGCCGTTCAACAAATGACGAGAGGCTGAAGATGACCTTTCAGATCCATCGCCGCCAGCTTCTCGGGGGAGTAGGCGCAATTCTCAGCGTGGCTTTTTTGCCTGGATGCGCCAGCTTGCCCGTCATTCCAAAACGACCATCGCCAGACACACGCGCAGGTCTTAGCTGGATCAGCCATCGGTCTGGCAACTATATGCTGACCGTACCGCGCGTCGAGATGGGACAAAACATTGCTACCGCGCTCAAGCAAATCGCCTGTGATGAGTTGGGCATCAGTCCAGACAAACTGCAAGTCAGACTGCACAGCACTGACAACATCGATCGTGTCCGAGCCACTGTCGGCAGCGAATCGATCATGGAATTTGCATTGCCATTGGCCAGAGCTTGCGCCACTTTGCGCCAAGCCATGAAAGATGGGCAGACATCCGGCAAGCTGGAAGCTATCGAATTTTCAAGAGAGCAACTGCGATCTTTGTCCGGACAAGGTCAGTGGATGGGACGTTCGCCTGAGCTCGTACAAGGGCTTGAGATGGTGACCGGCAAGCCTCTGTATGCCAGCGATGTTCGCCTGTCAGGCATGGTTTATGGCCGTGTGCTCCGTGCGCCTGTTCCTCCTGAAATCATCTCCAGCCTCCTTGCGATGAACGAGGTGGCGGCGCGTCAAGTGAAAGGCTTTGTGGCCTTGGTCCGCAGTCCGCTCTTAGGGATGGCGTCTAGCGAGGGCGTGGGGATCGTGGCACAAACCCCTGGAGCTTTGGACAGGATCGAGCAGGCTTTGCAATTACGCTGGTCAGTGCAGGGCCAGGCAGATGTGCAGAGCATTCAGAAAACGATAGACATTGACCGCCGGATGTTGACCCGGTTGAAGCGTGACAAGTACATTCACAATGACTCCATACCCGAGGGTCCATGGGACGTTGACCTGAGAATCGATGTGCCAATTGCTGCGCATGCCGCCATTGAGCCCCGCGTCGCTGTGGCTCAAATGCATACGGATGGTCGACTTGAAATGTGGGTGGGGTCACAGGACGTTTTTTATCAGCGAGATGTTGTTTGTAGACGTCTGGGAATGACTGAAGATAAGGTGTTGGTTCACGGCTGTCGCGTGGGCGGTGCCTTTGGGGGCAAAACCATCAGCACAGTCGAACTTGAAGCGGCCGTGCTGGCGCATGAAATCAAAATTCCTGTCAAAGTGCAATGGACCCGCGCTCAAGAGTTGCTTCAGGCCTTCCACCGACCTCCTTCGAGCCACCGGGTTCGCGCCCGACTGAAAGATGGTCAACTGGCGCATTGGACCCATGACTTTGCAAGCAGCCACATATTGTTTACAGCCGCTGTAGTGCCCGCTTGGATGCAAAAATTCACCGACTTCATAGGTGATGATGGTGTAGCGCGTGGTGCCGCATTTCCCTACAAAGCACAAGCCAAGCGTACAGGTTTTGATCTGGTTCGACTGCCGGTCTTCACAGGACCTTGGCGCGGGTTGGGTGCGGGTCCGAACGCTTTTGTCATTGAATCCGCGATCGACGAGTGTGCAAGGGTCGCAGGACTTGATCCCATTAATTTTCGCCTGCAGCACATCGAAGAACCCCGTCTCAAGCGTGTGCTCGAGGAGGCTCTTGCCAGTGCACCCTCGGCATCACAGCTTGCTAAAGGATGGATTGCGGGCCGTGGGGTGGCATGTGGAATCTATAAAAAGACCAGTTTTGCAGCGGTCGTTGCCGATGTGCAGGTCAATCCGGTGAGCGGGGAAGTTCGTGTCCTCCACATGCACTGTGCGCACGACTGCGGTCGAGTGGTCAATCCTGACCAGGTGCGGGCACAGTGCGAAGGCAACTTGGTCTGGGGTCTGGGTATGGTGCTGGTTGAAAACTGGTCAAATGACGCCCGAAACTTTGGAGAAGCACCCATTCCTCGTATGCCCCAATTGCCTGGCATATCGGTTCATTTAGTGGATCATGGTGAACCCCCTTCGGGAGCCGGAGAAACTGCCATCGTGGCCGCTGGTGCAGCAATTGCAAATGCAGTGCGGGCAGCCACGGGCTGGCGACTGCGACAATTGCCACTAAATCCCGGAGATCTACAACGCCATTTGAAAGGGCAATCTTGAAAGCACCAAGAGGGGAGGATTTCGCCAGTGCAGCGATGGTACGGGCACTGCTAAGGGGCATGACCAATCTCGGTCTGCGTCTACCAGAAGTGGCCCATAAATTGATGCAAGCCACCGTCCCTTTGAATTTAAAACGAGAGGTTGTTCAAACAGCTGTGGAACAAGCAGGTTTCGCTGTTTTACCTCTATTGGGAAGAGGATTGCACGATCTGGCGATGGAGCCGACCCATCTTGCTTTGACTGCAGGTCGAAGTGCTTCGTCGATGTTGGTGCGCTGGCAGCGTCTTGAACGTTACATCCATTCCGAACATCGAATCCAATGGTGGCTGCCGACTCCTACTTCGGCGAGGGTTAAACACACACACAAAGACAATGGCCCACCGCCTTTGGCGGCAGAGGACTTGGTGGTGTGTGGCGTGTTATGTGCTTTGTTAGAAGCCAACGGTCTGCATTCGGTCAAATCCATGGCTGACGACATTGAGATTTACCCGAATCCTGATGCAACTCAAGTACTTCAATGCGTGCAAAAGTGTCAGACCGACACATGGCTATTGACTTGGTACGGTGCCTTGAATAAGGGCGAAGATTTAGACCTCACTGTTTCGTGGGCACAGGTGGCACCGCCAACTTGGTCACGTTTTGCATTTGCTGCTGGCGAACAAGTGGCCAAATGTTTGCCTGAACTTGTGACTGTCGATGCTGCGGCATCGGCTTTAGGGATGTCACGCCGCACTTTTCAGAGGACTCTGTCTACGGAAAATCTCAGTCATCAACACGTTCAGTCAGAGGTGCGTTTTCGATTAGCCGGTTGGTATCTTCTGGGCTCAGAGATTCCGATTGCAGAAATTGGTTTTGTTTGTGGTTATTCAGATCAAGCCCATCTCACAAGAGAATTTAACCGCCGCATGGGCCTTACACCATACCGATACAGGGAAATGTTTTCTTCAATTTGAAATTTCCGCGACGTTGTAAGTCGTGAATCTTTTCAATCCGGCACCACCGCCGTGACTTCAATCTCAACTTGGGCTCGATCTTCGACCAGGTCGGCCACTTGCACCAGCGTCATAGCCGGGTAGTTCTTGCCAATCACTTCCTGGTAAACCTTGCCCAGCTCGCGACCACGGGCCAGGTATTCCTTCTTGTCTTTGACGTACCAGGTCATGCGGGCCATGTGCTGGGGGCCTGCGCCTGCGCACGCCAGCGTGTCGACGATGTTTTGCAGTGCTTGGCGGCACTGGGCCACAAAGTCGTCGGTCTCGAATTGGGCTTGGCCGTTCCAGCCGATCATGCCCGCGACGAACACCATGCGGCCACGCGCTTCGATGCCGTTGGCATAGCCTTTGGCGGGTGCCCAGCCTTCGGGTTGCAAGACGTTGAACATGCTTATCCTTTATCAGTTGGGGACAGAGCTAAAGATCTGTCCCGCAAAGTTATTTGTTGACTGAAATTTGACGCAGCTTGAAGCGCTGGAGTTTGCCGGTTTCGGTGCGGGGCAAGGCGTCTAAAAAGACCACCTTGCGCGGGTACTTGAACGGGGCGATGGTTTGTTTGACGTGCTCTTGCAAGGCTTTTTCCATGGCCGCGTCGCCCGTGTGGCCGGGCTTGAGCACCACATAGGCCTGCACGATGTGGCCCCGGTCTTCGTCGGGCATGCCGACCACGCCGCATTCGGCCACGGCCGGGTGTTGCAGCAAAGCGCCTTCCACCTCGGGGCCTGCGATGTTGTAGCCCGCAGAGATGATCATGTCGTCGTTGCGCGCCTGGTAGCTGAAGTAGCCATCGGCGTCCATGACGAAGGTGTCACCGGGCAGGTTCCAGCCGTCTTTCACATAGTCTTGCTGGCGCGGGTCGGCCAGGTATTTGCAGCCTGTGGGGCCGCGCACCGCGAGCCGCCCCACGGTGCCGGGCGGCACGGGCTGCATGTCGTCGCCCACGATCTGCGCCACATAGCCGGGCACCACTTGGCCAATGCTGCCGGGGCGCACTTGCGCGCCCGCACTCGAGATGTAGATGTGGATCACCTCGGTGCCGCCAATGCCGTCCGTCATCTCGATGCCGGTGGCCTGCTTCCACAGCTGGCGGGTGGCGCCGGGCAAGGCCTCGCCTGCCGAGACAGGGTGCTTGAGGCTCGACAGGTCAATGCCTTTGGCCAGCGTTGCCATTTGGCGGTACATGGTGGGCGCGGTGTAGCACTGCGTGGCGCGGTACTTGGCAACGGTCTGCATCAAGGTCTCGGGCGTGTGCTTTTCCAGCAGCACGGTGCTTGCGCCATATCGCAGCGGGAACGCCAGCAGACCACCCAGTCCGAAAGTGAAGGCGATGGGCGGCGTGCCGCATACGACATCGTTCTCGTTCATCTGCAAGATGTGGCGCGGGAACAAATCGCACATGGCCAGCACATCGCGGTGAAAGTGCATGGTGCCCTTGGGCTTGCCCGTGGTGCCACTGGTGAACGCGATCAAGCACACGTCGTCACGGCTGGTGGCGTGAGGCGTGTACGCGCCACTTTGCTGCGCCATGCGCTGCTCCAGGCCATCAGGGGCATCGCTGCGGAACTGCACCAGCTGCTGCAAGCTGGCCATGTGGCTGGCGTGGCCGGGCGTCATGCAGTGCTGCAGTTCGTCGGCCAGCAGGCTGTCGCACAGCGCGGCGCTGACTTGGGCTTTGTCGATGATCTGGGCCAGCTCGCCCGCACGCAGCAGGGGCATGGTGGGCACCGCCACCAGCCCGGCCTTGAGCGCGCCCAGCAAGCAAGCGGCCATCATGGGGCTGTTGCCGCCGCGCAGCAAAATGCGGTTGCCGGGAACGAGGCCCATGTCATGGGTTAGCACCTGGGCGATGCGGTTGCTCTTGTCTTGCAACTGCGCATACGTCCAACTGAAGTCGCCACCGCCCTTGTTGAAGTCGCTCACGCCATGCAGCGCGATGCGATCGCCCCGTCCCTCGCGCACATGCCGATCCACCAGTTCCACCGCGCAGTTGATCTGGTCCGGATAGTCCAGTTCAGGTCGGTCGGAGATGAACATGGGCAGCTGGTCTTTGGGCGGCAGTCGATCGCGTGCAAATGTATCGGCGTGGCTGCTGGGCAGCAGTTGGTTCCAGTCCTTCATGTCCTTGTCTCCTTTTTTAATTTCTACTTTGAAGCGCTTGCCGCTCCACGCTGTCGAGGGGCCCCGGGGGCGGGGGCCGATTTCTGCGTA
>JBIKHW010000461.1:0-3447 GCA_044361935.1 Limnohabitans sp.
CTGGTCAGCACGATGAAGGGGTCCGAGGTGATGGCAAAAATCGCCGGGATCGAATCCACCGCAAAGATCACATCGGTCAAGGCAATCAAGCAGATCACCATGAACAAGGGCGTGGCGATTTTCTTACCGTTCTCCATGGTCCAGAATTTTTCACCGTCATAATTTTTGCTGACAGGCAAAATTTTGCGCAACAACTTGAGCGCCGGGTTATCGTCCAGCGAAGGCTCTTGACCTGCTGCCCACCACATCTTCACACCTGTGAGGATCAGGAAGGCACCAAACACGTACAAGATCCAGTGGAACTGCTGGAGCAACCAGCCACCCACCAAAATCATCACTGTGCGTAAAACGATGGCTCCGATGATGCCGATCATCAGCACGCGCTTTTGGAACTGGGTTGGTACAGCGAAGTAAGTGAAGATCATCAGGAAGACAAAAATATTGTCCACCGCCAATGATTTCTCGATCAGATAACCGGTGAGGAATTCCAGCGACTTGGTGTTCGCCAACTCCACCGAACCGGTGGTGTCCTTGATGGCCCACCAGAACAAGCCGTTGAACAAAAAGCTCAAGGCAATCCAGATCAGCGACCAGTTGAGCGCCTCCTTGACGCCGATGTCATGGGCACCTTGCTTTTTGAGCACCACAAAATCGACAAACAGCGACACCAACACAATGGCCACAAAAGTGGCCCATAACCAAAGGGGGGCAACGGTATCCATAAAGACCTTTCAAAACTGACAAGACAAAATAAGGCACTAGTCCGGCGCGCCAGATGAACGACTGACCGATCAACCTTATGAAGTCTAGGGCAAAAGGCGCAATTTTTTTCTGAGCCTATAGGCTTTATGCTCTCAAAAAAAGGGAGTGTTTTGCTGAAATTATCTGCTGTCAAGGCCCCTGAACGCCCACGAAAAAACCGCCTGACCCTTGCGGGTTCAGGCGGTTTCAAAAAAGCAGCAGGTGCTGCTGTCTTTACTTCTTGTCGCTGAAGTAGCCCGAGGTCACTTTCCAGCGGCCATCGGTGATTTGCGACATGCGCGAGGCGTTGCTGCCCAGACGCTTGGTGGCGGTGAAGGTCATCTCGCCAGTGCCGAAAATATCGGGTGGGATCACCATGGAGTCCATGGCCTTGATGATGCTCTCAGTGGTCACGTTGCCACCTGATTTTTCAACCGCCCGCAAGAAAGAATCGATGGCGTTGTAACCGTAGACCGAGAAAACAGTTGGATCTTCGTTGAACTTGGTCTTGTACTTGTTAGCCCAGAAACGGATGGGCTGCGAGGCCTCGTCCAGATAGGGGTGCTGTGTCGACATGGTGGCGTAAAAGCCGTTCATGGCGGGGCCACCCAATTTGTGGATCAGATCGGTGTAGGCCGCGCTTGAACCCATGAAGGTGGGGTTGAAGCCCAAGCGGCGTGCGGTGGCAATGCCACCAATGGTTTCGCGGATGATGGTGCCCATGACCACGAAGTCGCACTTGGACGAAGCCAGCTTTTGCATCTGTGACGCAAAGTCGGTCGCACCGCGCTTGTAGGTGGTCACTTCGGCAAACTGCATGCCCATGGTTTTCAGTCCCGCCTCGGCGCCACGCAACACTTCCAGACCGAATTCATCGTCCTGGTGCATGGCGCAGATTTGCTTGGCGTTCTTTTCTTTCACCAAAATCGGCAATCCCAAACGCATCTGGTCGTAGTAGGTGGCGGCAAAGGAGTACTTGAGCTTGTGGAAGGGCTCGTACATTTCACGCGCGGCCGTGACGGGGAAGAAGTTGATCACGTTCTTCTGGAACTGCACCGGCATGGCGGCCATGTTTTGCGCCGTACCGATGTGGCCGATCATGGCAAAAATCTTGTCCTGGTTGACCAGCTTTTGCGCGGCCAAAACGGCGCGGCGTGGGTCATAAGCCGAGTCTTCGACCAGCAGCTTGAACTTGCGGCCGTTGATGCCGCCTTGTTCGTTGGCTTCATCCACGCGCAGCATCATGCCCAGGCGCACTTGCTTGCCAAAGCCAGCCAGCGGGCCCGACAAATCCTGGATGGAGCCGAGCGTGATTTCGGTTTTGGACACACCTTGCGTCTGGGCCAAGGCCGCGCCAGCGGTCAGGGCCATCGCAGCGGCGATGAGGCTGAGTTTGATTTTCATGTTGCAGGTCTCCTGTTGTAGAAAAGGGTGAGGTGAATCAGCGGTACATCGCCTCGATCTGGGGCGTATATTTCTTCTCGACCAGTTTGCGTTTGAGCTTCATGGTCGGGGTCAGTTCTTCGTCTTCGGCGCTCAGCTGCGTGTCGAGCAACCAGAATTTCTTGATTTGTTCAACGCGGGCAAACTTCTTGTTGACGCGGTCCACTTCGGCCTGGATCAGTTCCTGCACCTCGGTGCTGTGCGTGAGACTGGCGTAGTTGGAGAAGGGCACGTCGTTGTCCTGGGCGTATTTCTCCACGTTTTCCTGGTCGATCATGATGATCACAGTCAAATAAGGTCGCTTGTCGCCAATCACCACCGCATCGGTGACGTAGGGCGAGAATTTCAGTTCGTTTTCCAGCTCGCTCGGGGTGATGTTCTTGCCCCCAGCTGTGATGATGATGTCTTTCATGCGATCGGTGATGCGGAAAAACCCTTCCTCGTCCACCACGCCCACGTCGCCCGTGTGCAGCCAACCGTCGGCATCGATGGTTTCGGCGGTTTTTTCGGGCAGGTTCAGATAACCCATGAAGACGTTGGGGCCACGCACCAGAATCTCGCTGGTCACCGGGTCCAGACGCATCTCGTTGTAATCAGCGGCTGGGCCGATCGAGCCGGGTTTGATGCGGTCAGCGGGCACGCCCGTGGCCGCACCGCAGGTCTCGGTCATGCCCCAGACTTCGAGCATGGGCAAGCCCAGTGCCAAATACCAGCGCACCAAATCGGGAGAAATGGGGGCCGCACCCGTCACCAAAAAGCGTGCGCGGTGGATGCCGATCATCTTGCGCACGTTGTTGAGGGCCAACAAACGCGCCACATGAAAGCGCAGCTTGAGGCTGGCAGGCACCGGCTTTTGCGCCAGCACCAAATCGGCGACCTGGTGGCCCACGCCAATGGCCCAGCCATACACCGCTTGCTGCAAGCCGCCTGCTTCCTTGAGCGCGATCATCACGCCCGAGTAAAACTTTTCCCACACACGGGGCACGGCGGTGAACACGGTGGGCGCGATCTCGCGCACGTTTTCCGGCACGGTTTCGGGGTTCTCCACAAAGTTGAGTTTTGCCCCGGTGTACATCGAGAAAAATTCGCCACCCATGCGTTCGGCGATGTGGCACAAAGGCAAGAAGCACATGCACTCGTCCCGCTCGTCGCGGGCGATCAAGGTGTTGTAGCCGCGCACGGTGTAGACCAAGCCGTGGTGGCTGTGCATGCCGCCTTTGGGCTTGCCGGTGGTGCCGGAGGTGTAGACCAAAATGGCCAAAT
>JBIKHW010000366.1:0-3431 GCA_044361935.1 Limnohabitans sp.
GGTCACATCCATCACAGCCAAGTCGGTGATGATGCGGTCAACCACACCTTTGCCGGTGAGTGGCAATGTGCACTCGGGCAGGATCTTCATGTCTTCGGTGCCGTCTTTCTTCTTGGCCACGTGTTCCATCAGAATGATCACGCGCTTGACGCCTGCGACCAGATCCATCGCGCCGCCCATGCCCTTGACCATCTTGCCGGGGATCATCCAGTTGGCCAGATCGCCCTTGTCGGTCACCTGCATCGCGCCCAAGATGGACAGGTTGATCTTGCCGCCGCGAATCATGGCAAACGACTGCTCGCTGCCAAAGATCGACGAGCCCTTGATGGTCGTCACGGTCTGCTTGCCTGCGTTGATCAGGTCGGCATCGACCTCGTCTTCGGTCGGGAACGGGCCAATGCCCAGCATGCCGTTTTCGCTTTGCAGCCAAACTTCTTTGTCCGCAGGCACAAAATTGGCCACTAGCGTAGGGATGCCGATGCCCAGGTTCACATAGAAACCGTCTTCCAGTTCGTGGGCCGCACGGGCGGCCATTTGGTCTTGACTCCAGCTCATATCAGACTCCTGCCTTTTCTGTAATGGTGCGTTTCTCGATGCGCTTTTCCGGTTTCGCGTTCAACACGATGCGGTGCACATAAATGCCGGGCAGGTGAACGCTGTCGGGGTGCATCTCGCCAGTCTCAACGATCTCTTCGACCTCGACCACGCAGATCTTGCCGGCCATGGCGACTGCGGGGTTGAAGTTGCGCGAGGTGTAACGGAACTGCAAGTTGCCGGACTTGTCGGCGCGGTGCGCTTTGACCAGGGACACATCGGGCACCAAGGCACGCTCCATCACATAGGTCTCGCCATCGAACTCGCGCAGCTCTTTGCCTTCGGCCACCAAAGTGCCCACACCGGTCTTGGTGAAAAAGGCCGGGATGCCCGCGCCGCCCGCACGCAGCTTTTCGGCCAACGTGCCTTGCGGGGTGAACTCCAGGGCCAGCTCGCCCGCCAGGTACTGGCGCTCGAACTCTTTGTTTTCACCCACGTAAGACGAAATCATTTTCTTGATCTGGCGGGTTTGCAGCAGCAAGCCCAGACCAAAGTCGTCCACACCCGCGTTGTTGGAAATCGCGGTCAGGTTTTGCACGCCGCTGTCGCGCAGGGCCGCAATCAAGGCTTCGGGGATGCCGCACAGGCCAAAGCCGCCCACACCAATGAGTTGACCGTCAGCCACGATGCCCTTCAAGGCCTCGGCTGCGGAAGGAAAAATCTTGTTCACGCCAATCTCCAGATAGAGGATGAAAACGCTACGATACTACGTATTCAAATACGTAGTTTTTCGTAGAGGCTGGCCCTTAGCCGGATTGCACTTGCCATGAACACCGAGATCGACTACCTCCTCGCCTTCGACCTGGCGCCCATCGGCATGGTGCTCTCGCGCAACCGCACCATCATCGACTGCAACCAGCGCGTGTGCGAGATGTTTGGGGTAAGCCAGGAACAGCTGATTGGCCAAAGCTTTCAGCTGCTCTACCCCAGCGCAGACGAATACGAACGCACCGGCCAGCGCATCACCCCCATCTTGAACGCCAAAGGGGTTTACGCCGACGACCGCGTGATGAAGCGCGTGGATGGCCGCTTCAAAGGCGAAACTTTTTGGTGCCATGTGACAGGGCGGGCGCTCAACCGCGAGGCTCCACACGAAGCGGGCATATGGACCTTTGAAGACCTCTCGGCCCGCAAACCCGTCAAAGCCGAACTCACCGCCCGTGAGCGAGAAGTTGCAGCCCACCTGATGGACGGCCAAACCAGCAAAGAAATCGGCCGCGCATTGGGCATCAGCCACCGCACGGTAGAGATCTACCGCGTGAAACTCATGCGCAAATACCAGGCCTCAGGGGCGGCAGATCTGATCCAGAAACTCATGCGGGGCTGAGCCTCCAAAAGCTCAGGCACGGGTCAAACCCGCCACCCGCCGCAAATGCTGCGCCATACCGCCAAACTGCTGCTCAATGACCATCAGCCGCTTGAAGCCGTGGCCCACGGCCAGCTCGTCGGTCATGCCCATGCCGCCGTGCAACTGCACCGCGCCCTGCCCCACCAACCGTGCCGCACGCAGCACCGTCACATGGGCCGAGGACACCCGCTCGGCCCGGCGCTCGGGGTCGTCGCCCAGCACATCGGCACAAGCGCCCACCGCTGCCGCAGCCTGCACCAGGGCCATGTACATGTCGGCCATGCGGTGTTGCAAAGCCTGAAAGGCCGCCAAGGGCTGACCGAACTGTTTGCGCTGGCTGGTGTAGTTCAGAGTGTCGCGCATCAAGGCCTGCATCACGCCCACGGCCTCGGCACCTGCGGCCAGCGTGGCGGTGTCCCACGCTTGCGAGAGCGCGGCCAACGCATCGCCTTGGCCGATGAGTGCTTGTACGGGCGTTTGGTCAAACGCCAGCTCAGCCGCCCAGGCACCGTCGATCAGCCGCACATCACGCCGTTGCACACCGCTGGCTGCAGGGTCAAGCAAACAGATGCGCAGCTGGCCTGCGTCGTCTCTTGCGCTCACCAGCCAGTGGGTGGCCCCGGGGGCGCCGCGCACCAGGGCTTTGCGCCCGCTGATGTGCAGCTGGCCACTCGAGTTGTGCAAACGGGTTTGCACCCGGCTCAGGTCCGTGCGCCCTGCAGGCTCCAAGGCCGCCACGGCCAAGCGCACTTGGCCCTCGGCCAGGCCTTGCAGCAACACATCGGCCGCAGGGTCATTCAGCGCCTGAAGCAAGGTTGCGCCGAGGACTGCCGAGCTGCTGTAGGGCTCGGCCACCAAGGCCGCGCCCAGGGCCTGGCAGATCAGCATTTGTTCGGACAAACCACCGCCCATGCCGCCCAGGTGTTCAGGCAGCGCTGCACCCAATAGGCCCAGCTCGTGCGCCAAGCCCTGCCACAGCGGCTCGATTGCCTCCGGCGTGGCAATCAGTTGCGCCCGCTTATCAAACGGCAACTTGTCTTGCAGCCAGCCTTGAAGACTGGCCACCAGCATGGCCTGTGTCTCGTCGAGCGGCAGCACGGGCTCCACCACCTCGGCCCCCAGAACGTGGCGGGCAATCAGGTTGCGTTGCACTTCGTTCGTGCCGCCATAAATCGACGCAGCGCGGTCGTTCAAATACGCCCGGGTTGCGAACACAGACTCCTCGGGCACAGGCAAGGCGTGGGCAGTGGCTTCTTCGATGGTGAGGCTGGTGGCGCCATAGGCGCCTGCAATGTCCAGACCCAACTCGGTCAAGTGCTGCTTGAGCTCTGTTGCCAGCACCTTGCCCATGGACGGCGCAGCGGGCATCCAGGCAGGCTGCGTGCCGCCGCCAATGCGGGCCGTGAGCACCTGTTGTTCCCAAGCGTGCAAAGCGTCGATCCGGCACTGCGCGTTGGCCAAGCTCAGGGCGATGTCTTCGTGCTCGGTG
>JBIKHW010000367.1:0-3430 GCA_044361935.1 Limnohabitans sp.
TTGCAGGTGAGCGGCCAGGCCGTCTGGCAGCACACGAGGGATGTTCTCGAGCAAGCCGCCGCCAGTGATGTGGGCCAAGGCCTTGATGCCTGAAGTCTCTGGCGTGCTCGGATGCTTGGCCAAGGCCGCCAGCACGTTCAGCACATACAAGCGGGTGGGCGCCATCAGGGCTTGCTTGAAGGGCTTGCCGTCGAGTGTGGCGGGGGCGTTGCTGCCTGCACGTTCGATGCACTTGCGCACCAGGCTGAAGCCATTGGAGTGCACACCGCTGGACGCCAGGCCCAGCACCACGTCTCCGGCTTTGACGTTCTGGCCCGTGAGGATTTTGGATTTCTCGACCGCGCCCACTGCAAAACCGGCTAGGTCGTATTCGCCTGCAGGGTACATGCCAGGCATCTCGGCCGTTTCACCGCCAATCAAAGCACAGCCTGACAACTCGCATCCTTTGGCGATGCCGCCCACCACAGCCGCAGCCGTGTCCACGTCCAGCTTGCCGCAGGCAAAGTAGTCCAGAAAGAACAGGGGCTCGGCGCCTTGCACCAGCACGTCGTTCACGCTCATGGCCACCAGGTCGATGCCTACGGTGTCGTGCATGTTCCATTCAAAAGCGAGTTTGAGTTTGGTGCCCACGCCATCGGTGCCGCTCACCAGCACGGGTTCCTTGTAGCGCTTGGGGACTTCAAACAAGGCGCCAAAACCACCAATGCCCGCCAACACGCCTTCGCGCATGGTTTTCTTGGCCAGGGGTTTGATGCGCTCGACCAGCGCGTCGCCCGCAACGATGTCGACGCCAGCGTCTTTGTAGGAAAGAGGGGATTGAGTCATGGTGTTGGCCCGAATGGGGCGTGTGAATGGGGAGGAGGGCCAATAAACGGACTGGCAGACTAAAATCAGGGCTTATTTTAAGGGTTAGCCCTGATCAAACGGGTCTGACCCCGGCAAAACAAGAGACCGCATGCAAGCCCCCCTTCCTTTTTTCATGACCCGACTGGCCGCCTGGATGGGCGTGGCCTTTGTTGCCGTGCTGGTTTTCTGGCTGCTGGCCCCGGTGTTGGCCCCTTTCGTCATTGCGGCGGTCATGGCCTATGTTTTACACCCCTTGGTGCTCAGGCTCGAGAGCGTGGCCGGGGGGCGTTTACCGAGGGCTTTGGCCGTGGTGCTGGTGGAGGCGCTGGCCTTGATGGCCTTGTTAGGCTT
Source organism: Limnohabitans sp. (assembly GCA_044361935.1). GTDB lineage: Bacteria > Pseudomonadota > Gammaproteobacteria > Burkholderiales > Burkholderiaceae_C > Limnohabitans_A. The sequence goes on from JBIKHW010000367.1 coordinate 1,198, forward strand.
ATTTTTGTTGCTGGTGCCAATTTTGGTGCGCGAATGGCCGCTGCTGCAGCAGCAACTGCCCTTGCTTTTCGACCGCCTGAGTGATGCCGTCAACCCCTTGTTGGCCCAGTTGGGGCTGAATGTCTCGCTGGATTTGGCCGACCTGAAAAAACAGCTGGTGAGTTACCTGAGCGCCAATCGAGAAGATTGGTTGGCTCCGCTCATGTCCTCGCTCAAACTCGGCGGCAGCGTGGCTCTGGCTATTGCGGGTTACGCGGTGCTGGTGCCCGTGGCTTTGTTTTACATGTTGTACGACTGGACGCGCTTGGTCAACATCATCGTTGAGTTGGTGCCTCCGGCCTGGCGCGAAAGATTCGACGATTTCATGCGGGACTGCGACGAGGTGTTGGGCGAGTACCTGCGCGGGCAAATGTTGGTGATGCTGGCGCTGGCCATTTTTTATTCGATGGGCTTGAGCCTATTTGGTCTGGATCTGGCCCTGCCCATAGGGGTGTTCACCGGGCTGGCGGTGTTTGTGCCTTATTTGGGTTTTGGCATGGGCCTGGTGCTGGCGCTGTTGGCAGGCTTGCTGCAGCTGGCACCATCACAAGCCTTGCTCATGGTGGCCGTGGTCTATGGCCTAGGGCAATTGATGGAGAGCTTTGTGCTGACGCCACGCTTGGTGGGGGAGCGCATTGGTTTGCACCCGCTGGCCGTCATTTTGGCCTTGATGGCGTTTGGCCAGATGTTGGGTTTTGTGGGCGTGCTCATTGCCTTGCCTGCCAGTGCAGTCTTGTTGGTGGGCTTGCGCCGTTTGCGGGCGCAATACCTTCAAAGCGATCTTTACCGTAAAAGCGGCTCAGGTGCAGTGGAACAAGGCCCTGATCAGACATGAAGCAACTGGCTTTGGACATCGGCCTGGCCACGACGCCCACGCTGGACAATTTTTTTGCGGGCTCCAACGCGGCCGCCTTGAGCCACTTGCGACTGTGGGTCGCCTCGTCCAGCCGTTCGCCCGTGCCGAGTTATTTGTGGGGCGAGAGTGGCTCGGGCAAAACCCATTTGCTGCATGCGGTGCACCATGCGCTGCAAGAGCAGGGCGCTCAGGTCGGCTGGCTCGACGCCCACAGCATGGACCCGCCCGATTTCAATGACGATTGGGCGGCTGTGCTGATGGACGATGTGCACCTGTACAACACCGAGCAGCAGCACACCGCCTTCAATTGGTTTGTGAACGCCTTGACGCCCCGCTCAGGCTTGCCTCGGTGGGTCTTGGCCGCGGGGGCTTTCCCACCGGCCGATCTGAAACTGCGCGACGACTTGCGCAGCCGCCTGGGCTGGGGCCACATCGATACCCTGCAGGTGCTGGGCGAGACCGAGCGCCGTGCCGTGCTGCGCCAGGAGGCCGATGCCCGGGGCCTGTTTTTGAGCGACGAGGTCATGTCTTACATGCTCAAGCGCTTTTCGCGTGATTTGGGCAGCCTGATGCAGCTGCTGGACCACTTGGACCACTACGCACTGCAAACACAACGCGCCCTGACCATTCCTTTGGTGCGGGCGATGCTGGAGAACGAATGAAACTTGCCCTGTTCGATTTGGACCACACCTTGCTGCCGCTGGACTCTGACCACACTTGGGGCGTTTTCACGACCGAAATGGGTTGGACCGACCCGTCGGTGTTCCGCCAGCGCAATGACGAGTTCTATGCCCATTACCAAGCGGGCACGCTGGACATTCATGACTACGTGCGCTTTGCCACCCGAGCAGCGCGTGAGCGTGGCGCGGCCGAGGCGGCCCAGGCGCATGCCCGTTACATGGACGAAGTGATCCGCCCGCGCATCACGCCCGAGGCACTGGCGCTGGTACGATCGCACCAGCATGCCGGGGACACGGTGATGATCGTGACCGCCACCAACGAGTTTGTGACCCGCCCGATTGCCCAGGCCTTCGGGGTGAGCGAGTTGATCGCGGTTGACCTCGAACGCGATGCCAGCGGCTGGATCACGGGCGAGATCCGGGGCACCCCGTCGTTTCGGGAAGGTAAAGTTATACGGGTCGCGCATTGGCTGAGCCAAAAAGGCCTGGACTGGGGTGATGTGGAGATGACGTTCTACTCGGACTCCATGAACGACCTGCCGCTTCTGGAAAAAGCCCACCATCCGGTGGCAACGAACCCTGACGCTCGGTTGCGTCAACTGGCCACAGAGCGTGGCTGGCGCATCCTCGACCTCTTTCAAGAATGATCAAACAATTC
>JBIKHW010000068.1:0-11213 GCA_044361935.1 Limnohabitans sp.
TTCCCCATGGCGGCGCTTCGGACACCCTCTCCCGAACAGGCCCTGGCTGACTTTAGCCCGGGCCTTCCTTTTGCCGTCGCGTTCAGCGGCGGGGCTGATTCCACCGCGCTGCTGGTGGCATGCGCCCGGCGCTGGCCTGGGCAGGTGAGGGCGGTGCACATCCACCACGGCCTGCAAGCGGCCGCCGACGATTTCGAAGCCCATTGCGAAGCCCTGTGCCTGCAACTGGGGGTGCCGCTGGCCGTGCGGCGGGTGCAGGCGGGCCACACGCTGGGCCAAAGCCCGGAAGACGCCGCCCGCCAGGCCCGTTATGCCGCGCTGGCGGAAGCTGTGCAGACGCAATGGCCCGAAGTGCGCGATGTGGCCCTGGCCCAGCACGCCGACGACCAGATTGAAACCTTGTTGATTGCCTTGTCGCGCGGCGCGGGTCTGCCCGGTTTGGCCAGCATGCCCGCGCAGTGGCAGCGCCAGGGTCTGAGCTGGCACCGCCCGTGGCTGGCTTTGCCAGGAACCGCTTTGCGCGAATGGCTGCAAAGCCAGGGCCAAAACTGGGTGGAAGACCCCAGCAACACCGATGAGAAGTTCACCCGCAACCGCATCCGCGCCCGTGTCTTACCCGCTTTGGCCGAGGCCTTGCCAGCTTTTCGCGAGACTTTTGCCCGCAGCGCCGCCCATGCGGCGCAGGCGCAAGAGGTGCTCAATGAAGTTGCGGCGCAAGACCTCGTGCAAGTGGGCGTGCCCCCCCGCATTCGGCCTCTGCAGGCGCTCAGCCGTGCCCGCCAGGCCTTGGTGCTGCGCCACTGGCTGCGGCAGCACCACAGCACCACGCCGAGTACCGCGCAGTTGCATGAACTCTTGGACCAAGTGGCGGCTTGCACCACCCGGGGCCACCGTCTGCACCTCAAGGTGGGGCAGGGCTTTGTCGAGCGCGAGGGTGTCGGTTTGAAATTCTTGAGCCCCTGAGGCCAGTGGCCAGCCATCGCGCACACCGACAAAAGCGTTTGCACACCCACAGCGGGTGGTCCCTAGCGGTCATCTGGGCGTCAGCCCGGTTGCTACAATTGACAGGCTTTGCTAAGGGCAAATTCCCTTTTTTCATTTATTCAAACTACACATGGCTTTGATCGTTCACAAATACGGCGGCACCTCGATGGGCTCGACCGAGCGCATCCGCAATGTCGCCAAGCGCGTGGCCAAATGGACGCGTGCTGGCCACCAGATCGTGGTGGTGCCCAGCGCCATGAGCGGTGAGACCAACCGCTTGCTGGGCTTGGCCAAAGAACTGGCCCCCGCCAAGCCCGATACCGCTTACAACCGCGAACTCGACATGCTGGCCTCCACGGGCGAGCAGGCGTCTTCTGCATTGCTGGCCATTGCGCTGCAAGCCGAAGGCCAGCCCTCGGTCAGCTACGCAGGTTGGCAAGTGGCCATCAAAACCAACGACGCCTACACCAAGGCCCGCATCGAATCGATCGATGACGTGCGCGTGCGCGCCGACTTGGCAGCGGGCAAAGTGGTCATCATCACCGGCTTTCAGGGCGTGGACAACGATGGCAACATCACCACGCTGGGCCGTGGCGGCTCTGACACCTCGGCCGTGGCCGTGGCCGCTGCGATGAAAGCCGACGAATGCCTGATCTACACCGACGTGGATGGTGTCTACACCACCGACCCCCGCGTGGTGCCCGAAGCCCGTCGCCTGCACACCGTGAGCTTTGAAGAAATGCTGGAGATGGCATCGCTCGGCTCCAAGGTTCTGCAAATCCGCTCGGTCGAATTTGCGGGCAAATACAAAGTGCCCATGCGTGTGCTCTCGAGCTTCACGCCCTGGGACATCGACATCAACGAAGAAGCCGCATCTGGCACCCTGATCACTTTTGAGGAAGACGAACAAATGGAACAAGCCGTCGTTTCCGGCATCGCATTCAACCGCGACGAAGCCAAAATCTCCGTGCTCGGCGTGCCCGACAAGCCCGGCATCGCTTACCAAATTCTGGGTGCTGTTGCCGATGCCAACATCGAAGTCGATGTGATCATCCAGAACCTGAGCAAAGACGGCAAAACCGACTTCAGCTTCACCGTGCACCGCAACGACTACGCCAAGACCATCGACCTGCTCAAGGAAAAAGTGCTGCCATCTTTGGGTGCGGCAGAAGTGTCAGGTGACGCCAAGATCTGCAAAGTGTCCATCGTCGGTATTGGCATGCGCAGCCATGTGGGCGTGGCCAGCAAGATGTTCCGCAGCTTGAGCGAAGAGGGCATCAACATCCAGATGATTTCGACTTCCGAAATCAAAACCTCCGTCGTGATTGACGAAAAATACATGGAACTGGCTGTCCGCGCCCTGCACAAAGCCTTCGATCTGGACCAAGCCTGAGCTATAATTTGACCCACTGGAAACGTGACCGAGTGGCCGAAGGTGCTCCCCTGCTAAGGGAGTATGGGGTGTAGAGCCTCATCGAGGGTTCGAATCCCTCCGTTTCCGCCAAGACTTAGCCCTAAGTAGTTGATCTACTTAGGGTTTTTTCTTTTGTGGTGTATCTAAGTCACACTTGAAGTCACACTAATGTGTTGGACTTCACCCCTCTAACCACGACATATCTGGACAATGTCGCTGGGCCGCATCGCTTCCAACCCATTGAATATCTGCTTCAAAGCTCTTGGCCTTATTTGTCGTGCTGGCGCTGAGTGTGACTTCGACGCTTGTGAGATCACTCTTGCTGTTGATTTACCTAGGCTCTTGCCATTCATTGGCCTTGCCTAGAAAGAAACGAACGGAACCACTGTTTGAGTAATGCCAATACGCCAAATTTCCACCATCTATACGGGTGGGCTCTCCAAGGATTGATCGAACTTCGTCATAACTCATGCCGGTTTTGAACGAGCGCCAGTTCGCCAATGATTTCCAACCCTCACCAGAGACGATGGTCTTCTGTGGCTGGTTAGTACTGCTTTGGGGACTTTCTAGTCTTGACAACCGAATTTTTAGTTCTTGAACTTCTTTTTCTAGTTGAGTGATCCGGACACTGTCTGAATCGCCCCGGGTTTCGTGGAGGCCAGTTGGTTTAAGTTGAGACCTCGGTCTCGTTCTTCCCGGCTAGCTGCCGGTAGTAATTCGCCTCAGCTTCAGCCGGTGGAATATACCCAATCGAGCTCAGCAGTCGGTGGTGGTTGAACCAAGCCACCCATTCCAGGGTTGCCAGTTCCAGTGCCTCCTTGGTCTTCCAAGGTGCACGGCGGTGGATCAATTCGGCTTTGTACAGCCCATTGATCGTCTCGGCCAGGGCGTTGTCGTAGCTGTCGCCACGGCTGCCCACCGAGGGCTCTATGCCCGCCTCAGCCAAGCGTTCGGTGTAGAGAATGGAAACATATTGAGACCCTCTGTCCGAGTGATGTATCAATGCATCTGAGCGTTCAGGTTGCCTGTCAAACAAGGCTTGCTCCAGGGCATCCAACACAAAGTCAGTACGCATCGAACTGCTCACCCGCCAGCCCACGATGCGCCTAGCAAACACATCGATCACAAAGGCCACGTATTGCCAGCCCTGCCAGGTGCTGACATAGGTGAAGTCCGACACCCACAGTTGGTTTGGTCGGTGTGCTTTGAACTGGCGATTGACCCGGTCCAGCGGGCACAGCGCTGCTTTGTCCGGGACCGTGGTGCGCACGACTTTGCCCCTGCGAACGCCGTGTAATCCCATGTGCTTCATGAGCCGCTCGACCGTACAACGCGCCACCGTGGTGCCCTCACGATTCATCTGGTGCCAGACCTTGTCGGCCCCATAGACCTGCATATTGGCCTGCCAGACAGCTTGGATCTTTGGCATCAGTGCTTCATCGCGTTTGGCCCGCCTGCAACGCAATTCGGGCTTGCGTTGGCGGGCAGCATGGCACCTGTAGCCTGACGGGGCGATTTGCAGCACTTTGCAAATCGGCTCGACCCCGTGGACGGCGCGGTGTTTGTCGATAAATGCCCTCAAGACTTCAATCGGCGGTCGAGCTCCGCCTGGGCAAAAAAAGCACTCGCCAGCTTGAGGATTTCGTTGGCTTTGCGCAGTTCTTTGACTTCCCGCTCCAGGTCTTTGATGCGGGCTCGCTCTTCAGAGCTGACGCCATCGCGCATGCCTTCGTCAACTTCGTGCTGTCGAACCCAGTCGTTGAGGGTTTGCGGCACGCAACCAATCTTGGGTGCAATGGACTCAATGGTGGCCCAAAGAGATGGGTACTCGCCTCGGTGTTCGAGCACCATGCGGACAGCGCGTTCGCGGATCTCGGGTGAAAAACGATTTGATTTCTTGCTCATGGCTCCATCTTCTCAAAGTGTGGAGCCTCCTCAAAACCCGGGGCGATTCACCCAGACCTTGTTACAGACTGTGATGTAGACAGTCTAGTCGATTGGGAAATGCGCTCTGACCGGAACTGATTTAAGCTCCGGTGAGGTATGAAAGGGAGTCTAGTCGATTGGGAAATGCGCTCTGACCGGAACTATGTCAAAAGTCTTGGTGACATTAAATTAAGTCTAGTCGATTGGGAAATGCGCTCTGACCGGAACGGTGCGCGGCCAACGCCGTGACCACCTCGGAGTCTAGTCGATTGGGAAATGCGCTCTGACCGGAACTTGCGGTCTGGCCACTCGACAAAGTGCGCGAGTCTAGTCGATTGGGAAATGCGCTCTGACCGGAAACCATACAGCACGCAGTCGCCTCCTCTTTCCAGTCACGCTACCTTCTCCTCTCCCTTTGAGTTCAGCGCCCCCTCCAAACCCGAGATCAAGTTGGTCTTGGCGCTGCCGTCCACGTTGGCCAATTCCACCTCCAGCAAACGCCGCGCATGGCGGTCCAGGGGCAAGCCTTTTTCGTCGGCCAGCCACAGCAGCAACACGGCCCAGACCAGGGCGGGGTTGCCCAGGGCTTTGGCGTGGTGCAGCACAAAGTCGGCCATGAAGGCGGTGCGTGCGGTGCCCAGGCTGACCGAGAGGGCGGCGCGGAAGTTGCGTTTGCCGTAGGCGTGGGTGTTGAACTGTTGCAGCAGGTCCACCAGCGGGTTGTTGGGGGCGTCCAGGCTTTGCAGCACCACGCTCAGTTGTGTGAAGGTGTTGCTGTAGGTGCGCTGGCGTTGTTGTTGCCAATAGTCTGGTGGCAGGGCCTGCTGGGTGGGCGCGGGTGGTGAGGTGAGTACGGGCGTGGAGACAGGCGCTGACACCGTGGTGTCTGGCGGCGGGCTGTAGGCTTTGCTGATGGGCTTAGGTGCATGTGCAGGGGAAGGCAACGCTGGCGTGTCCTCGCCGCCTGCGGCTTTGCGCAAGAAGGCCGGAATTTCGATGTCGTCCATGCCCGCGTTGGCCATGCCATTGGCCTTGGCGGCTGCGTGCGTGCGGCTGGATCGCCATACAGATGGGGTGATTGAACCTGTGCTGACAGGCGCCGAACCCGTGCGCAACATCATCAAGCTGGCAGGCGGTCTGCGGACTGGCATGCTGTCATGGAGCATCACCGTCCCATGTCCCCCCACACCCGCCGCCTGCATCTGCGCCACTTGTTGCAGCAGGGGCAGGTCTTGCGCTTTCTCGCCTTCTGCGCGTGTGTGCACCAAGATGAAGTTGGTGTGCGGTGTGACGAGTTGGTATTGCACCGCCAGCGCCCGCTGGCGCTGGGTGTCGGTGGTGTCGTGCAGGCGTTGTGCGGCGCACAAGCGCGGCAGCACACCGTCGGTGTCCCACAGCAGTTGTTCGGCTTGGTGAATGAGGGTTTGGCCAGACAGTGTCCAGCGCTGGCGGGGGGCAGCCAGAGGCTTGTGGCTGCTTTGTGCCCATTGGTGCAACGTGTCGCCCTGGCTGATTTCGCGTGGGCTGGGCGATTGGTAGAGCAGCTCTTCATCACTTTCCAGGCGGCAGTCGATGGCGCAGGCGTGGCGCAAGCGTTCGAGCAAACGGGCCACGGCTTGCTGCATGCTTTGGTTGGGGCTGACCATTTCGCAGGCACCGCCACTGACTTCGGCCAGCTCGCGCAGCAGGCTTTCGGCCGGGGCACTGCCCACGCCCAGGGCAAACAGGCGGTGGCCCGATTGGCGCACGGTGGCCACGATGTGTTCGATGTTCCAGACTTCGCCATCGGTGATGAGCAAGATGCTGGCGGCTTCAACCGGGCGCTCGTCTTCGGTGGTGATGCGGATCACGGCTTCCAGGGCACGGTCCATTTCGGTGCCGCCCAGGTCGGCTTGGAGGTTGCGGGCTTCTGAGCGCAGTCGGCGTTGATAAGCTTCGGTGCACTTTTGCAGGCGTGGCAACACATGTTGGGGGTGGGTGCCAAAGCGCGTCATCGACACTTCGTCGTCGGTCTCCAGTTGGTGAAACAGCCAGTCCAGAGCGTCGCGGGCTTGTGCGTTGCTGTCGCCTTGCATGGAGCCGGAGCCGTCCACCAGCACTTTCATGCGCAGCGGGGCGGGTGGCGTGCGGGCCGCGTCCCAGTGGGCGGTGGCGCTGCTCAGCAGGGTGTATTGGCCCGGTTGGGTGGCATCGGCGCTGGCCATGGCAAAGACCATGTCTTTCAGGCCGTGCAGGGTCAGCACAAAGTCGCGGTCCAGCCAGGCTTTGTCTTGCAGTTTGACCATCACGCCGTTTTGGTGTTGGACCCGTTGCACACCGTGTGATGGGCTGCTGATGGTGGCCTGGGCCAAGGGGTTGGCAATGTCCAGTGACACATGCAGGCGGTATTCGGCCAAGGGACTGGCCACGGTGGTTTGGTGCGGCGCCAGGCCACCTTGGCGGTGTTCGTCGCCATAACGTGGGGCGATGGCGGTGGGCAGGGCCAGGCGCAGCATGCCGCCTTCCAGGCGCAACAATTGGGCGTAATCGATCTCGATCACTACATTGTCCCCGGGCAAGATGTTGCCCAGGTTGGCGGTGTAGAGGTCTTTACCCGAGCGCTCCAGCATGACGGGCAGGTCTCCCGACTGGATGGCTTTTTCGTAAGTTGTTTCTGCTTCTTTCTTTTCGACCACGGTGCCGGTCATGCGCTTGCCGTTGAGTTCAACCGCCATGCTCAGCAGTACGCTGCCCCAGGCCAGCGGGAAGGTGTAGACGCATTCGAGGTTGTTGCCTGTGGTGTTGCGGTAGACCTGGCGCAGCTTCATGCGCAGCATCAGGCCTTGCAGTTGGCCCTGGGCATGCACCGATTGCAGTGCCACGGTTTCATCGTCGTCTCGGCTTTTGAGGCCCATCACAGTGTGGTTCATTTTGTTTTCTCCCATTCGGTCATGACACTGCGCACAAAGGCGCGAAGTTGTTCGGGTGACAAGCCCGCTTCTTGCGGGTCGATTTGCAGCTCTATGCCCGGCGCAATGAACACATGGCTGCGTACGCGGATGCTGCCGGGTTGTTGGCGTTCAGGTACAGGCGATTCGCCTCCAGCCATGACAGCGCGGATGCGCTCCAACGACACCCCAGAGTCGGCCAACTTGCGGATTTGCATGAGCTGGCCCAGATGCATGGGCGTGTAATGGGCCGCCCGGGTCTCGCCCACAGGGCGGTCCACCAAGCCCAGCTGCAGGTAATAGCGGACCGTGCGCTTGGGCAAATCGGTCAGTGCGCAGAGCTGGTCTATGGAGTAAGTGGTGGTCATGGCGTTATTGTGACATAAATACTGTCTCAATAACTGTCTTTAATTGGGCGCGTTGTTGGAGATGGTTTTAATTCGTATGGTGAGTGGGGTTGTGCTGCATCTTGAAGACCTGTGCCATACTTTTGAGCACTCGGAGATTCCTATGCAAATTCTGTTGGACATTCCCAATAGCTACCTGGATGTGATGCATTGCGACAAAGAGGACTTTCAGCGGGAAGCCAAACTGGCCATGGCCGTTAAATTTTTTGAAATGAAGCGCTTGTCATCGGGCATGGCCGCAACTTTGGCGGGTCTGGATCGCGTTGCTTTTATGGCTGAGTTACCAAGGTTCGGGGTGTCTTTGATCGATTTGTCCAAAGACGAGTTGGCCGACGATGTCTTCAATGCCTGAGCGGTCCGCTGTTTTGGTGTCCAACACGACACCGTTGATTGCACTGACTGCAGCCCTAGGTAGCCTGGACATCCTGAAATTCATGTATGCCAGGGTGGTGGTGCCCTTTGAAGTTGCCCAAGAGGTTCGTGCGGGCGGCCAATCTTCATTCGGTGTGGATGCATTTCATCAAGCCGATTGGCTGGATGTACAGGATCAGCCGGTGACGCTTTTGCCGTTCCTGAAAAATTCGCTGGACTCAGGTGAGGCTTCGGTCATTCAGACCGCTTTGAATTTGTCGCTTCCGCTGGTCTGCATTGATGAAGTTGTCGGTCGTCGAACTGCAAGGCTCTGTGGCTTGAACCTCACGGGTTCATTGGGCATCATGCTCAAAGCCCGGCAAATGGGTTTTCCTCTGGATATGCCGCAAGCCATCCACAAGATGCAAAGCCATGGCATTTGGCTCAGCCCTGCTTTGGTGGAGTCGGTTCTTGGCCATCCTCAATGATTGGACGCGGTTCAACGCACGTTGATGAACCTGCTGTATTTCACTCCTCAGACCCCTCCACCGCCTTCGGCTTGAAAAACATCGGATACGCCCTTTGCACCGTCGGGCTGTCAAGGGCCCAGCTGTGGCATTGGCCCAGGAAGTAGGGCGCTTGGGTCATTTCGGGGTGAGGTTGGCCCGTCAGTTCCCGGCGCAGCCATTGGCCTGAAGGCAGGGTCTGGTAAGCGGCCGTGGCCATGTTGAACAGCATTTCGCGCAGGTGGGTGCAGCCCTCGGTGCCGCCCACATGTTGGTTGATGGTCTTGCGCCAGCCCGGGCCCATGGTGCAGCCGATGAGCTTGTGCATGTTGTGAGGAGCGCCGGTGCATTCGGCGTGGGGGATGTCGTCCATGGACGTGGCGATGTCCTGGATGACCATTTGGTTGTCGAGTGTGACGCGGATTTTCAGGCCGTGGATCGGTTTTTGGCTGGGGAAAAGCCGTTCGTTGGGCACCTGAAAACTGAAGGTCTTGACGTCGGTCAGTTCGGCTTCGATGTCCCACAGGCCATCCTCGCGGTCAAAGCCTTGGTAGACCACGGTGCGCGTATGTGACAGTTTTCGGGGGGAGGGTGGTGGAAGTGCCAATGGAAATCTCGCGGGTCTGGTGTTCAATCTTCTGATCATATCGATGCCGGAGCCTGCGCCATGTCCCACAACATCCATCCCGCTGTTCGCCGCCAGACCATTGCCGATGCACTGCGCCGCACGGCGATCCGCTTGCCCCACAAAACCGGCATCGTCTGTGGTGCCACCACCTGGACTTATGCCGAGTTCGATGCGCTGGTGACGCGCCTGACGGCAGGCCTGGCCAGCATCGGCGTGGCCGAGGGCGACAAGGTGGCGGTGCTGGCCCGCAACTCGCACGGTTTTGGCGCCTTGCGTTTTGCGTTGGCCCGTCGGGGTGCGGTCATGGTGCCGATCAACTTCATGCTCAAGGCCGAAGAGGTGGCTTACATCTTGCGCCATGCGGGGGCTAAAACTTTGGCCACCGACAGCGGCCTGGCCGAGCTGGCGCAGGCCGCCAGCAAGCTCGACACAAAAGTTGAGCAGTTCATCTGGCTGCCCTCCGAAGACCCGAGCCAGCCCGTGGCGGGCATGCACAGTTTTGACACGCTGGTCGCCTGCCAGGATGCGCTGCCCGATGTGCAGCTGGGCAGCTATGACGTGGCGCAAATTGTTTACACCAGCGGTACCGAGTCTTCGCCCAAAGGCGCACAGCTCACGCACGATGCGGTGCTGTGGCAATACGTCAGCTGCGTGATCGATGCCGAAATTGCCGAGGCCGACGTGGCCCTGCACGCGCTGCCGCTGTACCACTGCGCCCAGCTTGATGTGTTTTTTGGCCCGGCCATTTACATGGGCAGCACCAACGTGATCACGTCCAAGCCCACGCCCGACAACCTGCTGCCCATGCTCGAAAAGTTCGGCATCACCAGCTTCTTTGCGCCACCCACGGTGTGGATCGCGTTGCTGCGCTCGCCGCTGCTCGATGCCGACAAGCTCGCTCAATTGGCCAAGGGCTACTACGGCGCGTCCATCATGCCGGTGGAGGTGCTCAAAGAGCTGGCCTCGCGCCTGCCCAAGGTGCGCTTGTGGAACCTGTACGGCCAGACCGAAATCGCGCCCCTGGCCACCATGCTCGGCCCAGAAGACCAATTGCGCAAGCCCGGCTCCTGCGGCAAGGCGGTGCGCAACGTCGAGACCCGTGTGGTCAACGACGACATGCAAGACGTGGCCGTGGGCGAGGTGGGCGAGATCGTGCACCGCTCGCCGCACCTGATGCTGGGCTACTTCCATGACGACGAGCACACCAAGGCCTCCTTTGAGGGCGACTGGTTCCACAGCGGGGACTTGGGGATCATCGACGACGAGGGCTACATCACCGTGGTGGACCGCAAAAAGGACATGATCAAGTCCGGCGGCGAAAACGTGGCCAGCCGCGAGGTGGAAGAGATGATTTACCACCTGCCCCAAGTCAGCGAAGTGGCCGTGATCGGTTTGCCCGACCCCAAGTGGGTGGAGGCCGTGACGGCGGTCATCGTGGTCAAGGCCGGGCAGGCGCTGGACGAAGCGGCGGTGATGGCGCATTGCGCACAGCACATGGCCGGGTTCAAGTGTCCCAAGCGGGTGCTCTTCACCGACACGTTGCCCAAGAACCCGAGCGGCAAACTGCTCAAGCGCGATTTGCGGGTGCGGTATGCCTGAAAACTTTCAAGGTAAATGCGGATGGTCTGATCAAGCCAATGAGTTGTCGCCACTCATGTAGACCTGAACCGCATCAAATCGGGTACCACGGACGCTGAAAAAATTGCAGTTGTTTTTGACGCGGAGGCTGCCATCCAGCAGGGTGTTTTCCACCCGGAACTGGCTGGCCACGCGATTCGGGGCTTGCACGACATGGTCAAAATTCCCATGCCAAACACGGCTGTAGCGACTGTTGAGCCGCTCGAACATGCCTCGGATGCCGGTGTCTCTCCCGCGATAAACCGTGTCGAACGTGGCGATGGTGAAAGTCGCATCTGGTTCGAAGCAGGCCAGCGTGGCATCCATGTCCATTTGGTCAACCGATGCAAAGTAACGTTCGACCAAGGCGACCAGTTCAGATGAATCCAGGGATGTACTCATGCGGTCACCTGATTGGAGAAAGAGGAAAATCCGGCGTCTTGCAAGGATCTG